>JAHENN010000001.1 GCA_018609665.1 Haloarculaceae archaeon
AGCGACGTCTCGACGAACTCACGACCTTACAGGCGGCGCTCGGCGAGGGGCGTGCCGAAGCCGAACTCGACGTTCTCTCGGCGCTTGCCAACGAGACGCGGTACACCCTGATTCGGGTCCTCGTCGCGGCGGGCGAGGAGCTCTGTGTGTGTGAACTGGACGCAGTCACCGACGTGACCGAGAGTGGGCTCAGCCACGCCCTCTCCCGGTTGACCGAGGCGGGACTGGTCACCGGCCGCAAGGACGGTCGCTGGAAGAAGTACCGTGCGACCAACCGCGCCGTCGCGCTCGTGACGGTCCTCGACGGGAGTGTGCCCGATGAGTGACGTCGCCCACGACCACGGCCCGAACTGTGGCTGTGAGAGCTGTGGCGACCCTCGCTCGATGGACTTCCTGGACCGGTACCTCACGGTCTGGATTCTCGGCGCGATGGCCATCGGCGTCGGCCTCGGGTTCGTCGCGCCCTCGGTCACGGAGCCCATACGGGATCTTCACCTCGTCGAGATCGGTCTGATCGCGATGATGTATCCGCCCCTCGCGAAGGCCGACTACTCGCAGCTACGGGCCGTGCTCAGCAACTGGCGGGTCCTCGGGCTGAGTCTCGTCCAGAACTGGCTGATCGGGCCGACGCTCATGTTCGGACTCGCCGTCGTCTTCTTCGGCGGAGTCGTTCCGGGTCTCCCCGCCCGCCCCGAGTTCTTCCTCGGGCTCGTCTTCATCGGGATGGCACGGTGTATCGCGATGGTCCTCGTCTGGAACGAACTCGCCGAGGGGTCGACCGAGTACGTCACCGGCCTGGTGGCGTTCAACAGCCTCTTCCAGATCGTCACCTACGGGGTGTACGTCTGGTTCTTCGGGCTCTTCCTCCCGCCGCTGCTGGGGATGGAGACGCTCGTCGCCGGCATCGAGACGTTCGACGTCACGCCGATGCAGGTGCTCGAGGCGATCGTCGTCTTCCTCGGGATTCCCTTCGTCGGCGGGTTCCTCACCCGGTACGCCGGCACCCGCGTCAAGAGCGAGGAGTGGTACGACGAGACGTTCGTCCCGAAAATCGACCCGCTCACGCTCGTCGCGCTGCTGTTCACGGTCGTCGTGATGTTCGCCACCCAGGGCGAGAGCATCGTCGCCTCGCCCGGTGACGTGCTCCTGATCGCCGTCCCGCTGACGATCTACTTCGTCGTGATGTTCTTCGTGAGCTTCGGCATGGGCAAGGGCATCGGCGCGGACTACTCGACGACGACCGCCATCGGGTTCACCGCCGCCTCGAACAACTTCGAACTCGCGATCGCGGTCGCCGTCGCGGTGTTCGGCGTCGGCTCGGGCGTCGCCTTCACCACCGTCGTTGGCCCGCTCATCGAGGTGCCGGTCCTGCTGGCGCTGGTCAACGTGGCCCTGTACTTCCAGCGCAGGTTCGACTGGAGCGGCGCCACGACCGGGCGGCTCGACGGGTCTCCCTCCGCTCCGCCCGCCGAGGACGACTGACCGGACGCGCCGATGGCACACCCGGACACCCTCGGCCCCCTTCGTCTCGGATTCGTCTGCGTCGAAAACGCAGGGCGGAGCCAGATTGCCGCCGCCGTCGCCGAGGCGCGGGTTCGACACCAGGGCCGGACCAACATCGAGGTCGTCTCCGGCGGGACCGACCCCGCCGAAGCGGTTCACCCGACCGTGCTGGAGGTGATGGCCGAGCGAGGCTACGACCTGTCCGAGGAGTCGCCGACACGGATCACCCGTGACGCGCTCGCGACGTGTGATTTCGTCGTACTGATGGGCTGTGCACTGTCGGTCGAGGACGTCCCGCCCGGGGTCGTCGTGCGGGACTGGGGGTTCGTCGACCCGGTGAACGCCGACCCGGGGTCGGTGCGGGCGATCGCCGCCGAAATCGAACGGCAGGTGATCGAACTCCTCAACGACCTGCCGACGCGGACGGAGCGTCGGGCACACCGCACGCGCGGCTGACCGGAGTCGCCCTCCGTCGGGCACGCAACGCGACTCGTGACCCGTGGATGCTCACGCGCTCGTATAGAGGAAGGGCAGGAGCGTGCAGTTAGCGTCCACATCGTCGGGCGCCCCACGTCCACGAGAGCAAGCCGGTCGTCGAGATCGGTCGCACTCGTGAGGCGACCGGAGGCGACCCGTTCGACGGAGGGGAGCCCCCACGCGCCATTTCGTATAGCGACATGCCATTTATCGACGCCGGTCGGCGGCCGGTTTATGCCGTTGTCGCCCGAGAGGCGGGTATGACCGTCGAGTACGACCGCCGCGGGCCGGTTGCCGTCGTCACGGTCGACCGCCCGGACCGGCGCAACGCAATCGACGACGCGACCGCCGAGGAGCTGGGCGACGCCTGGGACCGCTTCGACGAGGACGACGACGCCCTGGTGGGCGTCCTGACCGGCAGCGAGGGCACCTTCTCGGCCGGCGCCGACCTGGAGGCGATGGACCTGGAGGACCGGCCGGAGGGGTGGCTCGGCTTCACCCGCAGGCGCGTCTCGAAGCCGACGGTCGCCGCGGTCGAGGGCCACTGCGTCGCCGGCGGCCTCGAGATGGCGCTGTGGTGTGACCTCCGCGTGGCGAGCGAGTCGGCGACGTTCGGCTGCTTCGAGCGGCGGTTCGGCGTCCCGCTGGTCGACGGCGGCACCCAGCGGCTCCCCCACGTCGTCGGCCTGGGGCGGGCACTGGAGCTGATCCTGACCGGCCGAGAGCTGGACGCCGAGGCGGCCGAGGAGTGGGGCCTGGTCAACCGCCTCGCGCCCGAGGGGGAGACGCTGGCGACCGCGGTCGACCTCGCGGAGGTGATCGCCGGCTTCCCGCAGGAGACGGTCCGGACCGACCGGGCGGCCGTCTACGACGGCCTCGGCGAGACGCTGGAGCGTGGCCTCGCGGTCGAGGGGTGGCATGGCTCCCGCGCGATGGAGACCGCACGCGAGGGCGCCGACCGCTTCGCCGGCGGCGAGGGTCGGGGCGGCGAGGGCGTTCCCGAGGAGTAAACCGTATTCCGCGATAGCGAATCCCGGATCGTCCGGCCGCCGCGGCCCACGGCGGCATTCTTTTCACGCCGGACGGGTAGGTACGTCCATGTCAGTCGCGCGCGAGGCGCTGGACCGGGTTCGGCAGCCGGAGTACACCGGCGAGAACCGCTGTACGCCCTGCACCGTCGCGAACCTCTGCATCACCGCGGCCGTGGCCGCTGCGCTGTCGCTCGTTTCGGTGCCGCTGGCGGCCGGCTTCGCCGTGACGGGCGTCGCCAGCGTCTGGCTCCGGGGGTATCTCGTCCCGAAGACGCCCGAGTTGACGGAGCGGTACTTCCCGGACTGGCTGCTGGCGATGTTCGACAAACAGCCGATGCCGGAGCCGGCCCCGGAGCCGCCGGAGGAGTTCGACCCAGAGACGGTGCTCCTGGAGGCCGGCGTCGTCGAGTCCTGCGATGTCGGCGACGACCTCTGTCTCACCGACGACTTCGAGGCCGACTGGCGCGGACGGATGGACCGTCTCGCCGACGAGGAGCGGCTCCGGGCGGAGCTGGCCGACCAGCTCGACGTCGACGGTGACGTCAGCTTCGACTCCCACGGCGACGCCTACATCGCCCGCGAGGGCGACACCCACGTCGGCCAGTGGGAGTCGCGGGCGGCGCTGCTCGCCGACCTGGCGGCCGCCGAGGAGCTGCCGGAGCGGGTCGACGCCTGGCCGGCGCTGGACCCACAGCGGCGCAGCCAGCTGCTCGGCGGGTTGCGGGTCTTCGTCGAGGTGTGTCCGGCCTGCGGCGGCGCGGTGACGACCGACACCGAGGTCGTCGAGTCCTGCTGCCGGTCGACGACCGTCGTCGGCGTCGCCTGCGACGACTGCGGCGACCGGCTGCTGGAGGTGCCGTACCGGGAGCCGGAGGCCGCCGCCGACACCGCCGTTTAGAGCCGCGCCGAGGCGAGGTTCGCCTGGCCGTCGCCGCCGTACCACCGGACGACCAGCCGCTGGCCCGGCTCGAACCGGGGGTCCGCCAGCCGGCGCCGCTCGCCGGGCCGAATCGTCCCGTTCCAGTTCGAGGCGTGGACCGTCCGGTCCGGCAGGACCCGCCGTTCGTCGTAGACGAGAATCCGGACCGTCGCCGCCAGCGGCTCGCCGCCGGCGTGTTCGACGACCACCCGCCCGTCGTCGAGGTCGCTCACCGCGAAGGTCGCCTCCGGCGTCGTCTCCGCCGACAGCTCCGACGTCACGACGCCGAAGCCGGCGACGGAGCCGACGAGCGCGACGACGAGCACGACGGCGGCGACCCCGTCCCGCACGGCCCTACGCCTCGTCGAGCAGCCGGTCGACGATGACGTCCGGATCGAACCGCTCGAGGTCGTCGTACCCCTGGCCGGTGCCGAGGAAGAGGATCGGCTTGCCCGTCACGTGGGCGATGGAGATGGCCGCCCCGCCCTGGGAGTCGGCGTCGGCCTTCGTCAGAACCGCGCCGTCGATCGCGGCGGCGTCGTCGAACTCCTCGGCGCGGTTGGTGGCGTCCTGGCCGGCGACGGCCTCGTCGACGAACAGCGTCAGGTCGGGGTCGACGACCCGGTCGATTTTCTCCAGCTGCGCCATCAGGTCGTCGGCCGTGTGGAGCCGGCCGGCGGTGTCGCCCAGCACGACGTCGACGCCGTTGGCCTCGGCGTACTCGACGGCGTCGTAGATGACCGCCGCCGGGTCGCCGCCCTGTTCGTGGGTGATGATCTTCTTGTCGAGGACGTCGGCGTGCTCCTCGATCTGCTCGTTGGCGCCGGCCCGGTAGGTGTCGCCGTTGGCCAGCACCGACGAGTAGCCACGCTCCTCGAGCCACCGGGCCAGTTTCGCGATGGAGGTGGTCTTGCCGACGCCGTTGACGCCGGTGAACACCATCACGACCGGGGCCTCGGTCTCGGCGATCCGCTCCTCGAAGTCGAACTGGCCGACGCCGATGACCTCCCGGAGCGCGTCGGCGATGGCCCGCTGGACCACCTGCTCGCCGGACTCGACCTGCTTGCGGGTGTCGCCGACCAGCCGCTCGCGGATGCGGTCGGTGATCTCCCGTGCGACGCCCATCTCGACGTCGCCCTGCAGCAGTTCGAGCTCGAGCTGCTCCAGCGGCCCCTCCAGCTCCGATTCGGTGATGACCGTCTTGCCGGTCGCCGCCAGCGCCGCCTTCTTCGCCAGGCCGAGGTCCTCGTCGGCGGCCGTCTCCTCGCCGGCATCGGCGGCTGCTTCGACGTCGGCGTCCGTCTCCGTCTCCGCTTCAGCCGCGGATTCGGCTTCCGCTTCGACGTCCTCTTGGAACTGGCCGACGCTTATCACGTCGCGGAGGGCGTCGCCGATGGCCCGCGCGATCACCTGCTGGCCGGACTCGACCTGTTTTCTGGTCTCGCCGACAAGCTCCTCGCGGATGTTGTCGGTGATCTCGCTCGCGACGCTCATCTCGACGTCACCCTGGAGCAACTCGAGTTCGAGCTGTTCGAGGGGATCTTCCAGCTCCTCTTCGGTGATGACCGTCTTGCCGGTGGCGGCAAGCGCCGCCTTTTTTGCGAGTCCCGGTCCCTCGTCGGTCGACTCCTCGGTCGACTCCTCGCTCGCCCCGCTCGCCTCGCCGGTCGCCGCCGATTCGTCGTCCGTGGCGTCCGGCTCCGGGTCGGTCGCTTCGGGGGCCGTCTCGGCGTCGGCACCCTCCTCGACGTCGTCTTTGAACCGGCCGAGCTTGTCCTTCAGTCCGTCGAACATCGCCCTACTCGTCGTCCATCTGCTGTTGCATCTGCTGCATCTGCTGTTGTTGGGCCTGCTGGGCCTTCTGCTCGAGTTCGGCGGTCTCCTCCTCGACGGCCGCTATCTCCTCTTCGAGGTCCGTGATCCGGTCGTCGAGGGTCTCTTTTTTCCGCTCGAGAGACTCGATAGCACCCGGGCTGTCGCGTTCGGCCGCGTAGCCGCCGCCGAGACCGACGACGACCTCGTCCATGTCCTGGACCTCCGCGCGGACGTAGGCGCCGCCGCCGAGCGGCACCTGTACCGTCGCACCCGTCTCGAGGGTCTCGATCGCCTCGATCGCCTCGTCGATCTCGTCCTGCTCGGTCTCGACGTCTCCGATCTCTGCCTCGATGGCTTCTTTCTCCTGCTCGAGGGCCTGCATCTGCTGTTGGATCTGCTGCA
>JAHENN010000002.1 GCA_018609665.1 Haloarculaceae archaeon
ACGACGCGCCGCGTTTGAGTTGGTCGATCAGTGCCTCGATGCCGCACCTCGATGGTTTCTGTGCCGATCTCATTTGGATTCCCCCCCGTTTCGTCGGGCAGATGCTCGTACCCGTAACTCCACCTATCCTTTTGAATAAGACCGTTGCCGGGTATATTCTGGGCTTTATTTAATTGTGTGAACTGATTTCAGGGACCTCAGCGGCTCAGGCGGTTTTTTGAATCGACGTATTTCATCATGTTACTGCTGTTCGCCGCACAAATGAATAGTTGTGTACTCGGTAGGGCACTTCTGTCGGTCGACGATCTCCCCGGGGCGGGCCTCGCGGCGTTCGCCCGTATCGCTCGTAGAAGGAGAGCCGGTCGTCCGGTCAGACCACCTGGTCGCCGTCGTCGTAGACCTCGATGGCGTCGACGGGACACGACCGGGCGGCGAACTTCGCGTCCAGCTCTGCGCCGTCTGGCACCTCACGCTCGAAGACGTCGGGTTCGACCTCCTCGGCGCCCGCGAGGTCGGCCTTGCCGTCGTCGGTGTCCTCCTCGAAGGCGTCCCACTCGGCGGTGCACTGGAACATCCCGATACAGGTGTCGCGGTCGAATCTGACTTTCATACCACCGATTGGGGCGAGAGGGGCAAATGCGTGACGCCGGCGGTCACCCGCGGGAGCCGTCGCGCACATTTATTTCCAGAGCGCCGTATATTCCTCGTGCATGAACTACGACGTCACCCGCCGTGCGCTGCTCGGAGCCGTCCTCGGGGCCGGCGCCGGCGGGGCCGCCCTCTCGCCGGCCGGCGACCTGCTCGACTCCTTCGCGCCGGCGAGCGGGCGAACCTGGCGCGACACGCGCGGCGACGTCCCCGAGACCGTCGCCAGTCCCCACGGCGACGCGACGGTGACGTACGACGACCACGGCGTCCCCCACGTCGAGGCCGACACCGAGCCGGCAGCCTACCACGCGGTCGGCTTCGTCCAGGCGGCCGACCGGCTGTTCGAGATGGACCTCGTCAGGCGGCTGATGGACGGGCGCCTCGCGGCGGCGGTCGGCGAGCGGGCGCTCGACTCCGACCGGTTCCACGCCAAGATGGACTTCCGGGGAGCCGCCGAGGCCTCGAAGGCGGCGCTCGAGGGGTCCCGCGCGGCGACGCTCACCGAGGCGTTCACCGACGGCGTCAACGCCTACCTCGCCTCGGGGCCCGACCCGCTGGAGTTCTCGCTGGCCGGCTACGGGGCGCGCGAGTGGGAGCCCGTCGACAGCCTGCTCGTCGGGACGCAAATCTCCTGGGGGCTGACGGGCAGCTTCCGGGCGCTCCGGCGCGAGGTGCTCAGGGAGACGCTCGGCGACGACTACCGCCGGCTCTACGGCGCGCCGTTCGACCACGGCGCTCCCATCGTCCGCGAAGGGACGGGTGGGACGGTGTCAGGTGTCGACGACAGCAGACGCCGCCCGGACGTCGACCCGGCCTTCGTCGACTGGCTGTCGACCCACGAGCCGCCGCCGCGATGGGGGTCGAACCACTGGGCGGTCGGCGGCGAGCACACCGAAAGCGGGTCGCCCGTCCTCGCGTACGACCCTCACCTGACGCTGATGGCGCCGCCGGTCTGGTACGAGCAGCGAATCGTGGTCGCCGACGCCGGAGTCGACATCCGTGGGGCGACGTTCCCAGGCATCCCGTTCGTCATCGTCGGGGAGAACGACCACGGCGCCTGGGGATTCACCAACGTCGGCGCCGACGTCGTCGACCACTACACGTACGAGACAGAGGACGACGAGTACCGGTACGGCGGCGAGTGGCGCGAGTTCGACTCCGAGACGCGGACCATCGAGGTGGCAGACGGCGAGGACCGCGACGTCGAGGTCCGCAAGACCGTCCACGGAGCCTTCCTCGACCGCACGGTCGACGGCGGGACCCGGGCGGTCGGCGTCGCCTGGACCGGCATGACGGGAACCCGGGAGCTGGAGGCCATCTACGAACTCTCGCGGACCCGCGGCGTCGACGACTACCGCGGTGCGCTCCGGGGGATGGACGTGCCCACCCAGAACGCGCTGTACGTCGACGACGACGAGATACTCTACCAGACTGTGGGGCGGATTCCGCTCCGGCGGAACGGCGACGGCGAGGTGATCCGCGGCGACCGGGTCTTCGACGGTTCGGCCGGCGAGGCCGAGTGGGCGGGGTTCGAGCCGTTCGGCCAGACCGACTGGGACGCCGGCGGGTTCGTCCCGTTCGAGGACAAGCCCGCCGTCCGGGACCCCGACTACATCGGGACGGCCAACCAGCGACCGGTCGACGACCCGACCTATCCCATCGGTCAGGAGTACGCCTCCGGCTTCCGGGGGACGCGCATCTACGAACGACTCGACGACCGCATCGAGAGCGACGAGCCGGTCGACCGGGCGTTCATGCGGTCGCTGCAGAACGACACCCTCGACGTCAGGGCGCGCGAGCTCGTGCCGGCGATACTCGACGCGGGCGACCGGATGGACGGGGCAGCCGACCCGTGGCTCGGGGCGCTCGCCGACTGGGACTACCGGATGGACCGGGACTCGCGGGCCGCGCTCGTCTTCGACCGCTTCTACGAGCGGTTCCGGGAGGCGACCTGGGGCGACGACTTCGAGGCGCTCGGGTTCGACGACGGCTGGTGGCCCCAGGAGTGGACGCTCGTGACCCTGCCCGCCGACGACCCGTTCTTCGACGGCGACCGCGCCGACACGATTGCGGAGGCCTTCGAGGCCGCGGTCGAGGAACTCGAGGCCGGCGACGCGGCCGTCTACGGCGACGACCACCGGACGACGATCGAGCACCCGTTCGGCGACCAGGTGCCCGCGCTGAACTATCCCGGCTACCCGACCGACGGTACCGCCTTCACCGTCTTCAACGTCCACGACGGCGCCGGTGCGGGCAGTAGCTGGCGGCAGATATCGCCGATGGACGGCCCCTCGCTGTCGGTCATCCCCGGCGGGCAGAGCGGGTCGTACTTTTCGGAGCACTACGACGACCAGCTCCGGACGTGGGCGGACGGCGAGTACAAGCCGATGGCCTTCGAGACGCCGGCCGAGGGCGGCACCATCGCGTTCCGTGGGGAGGACGGATGAGCGGGGCGGAGGCCGACGGCGAGGGGTCGCCGACGCCGGCCGCCCTGGCGGCACTTCGCGCCGATTCCCGGCGGCGTGCCGTCGCGCTCGCCGTCGCCGTCGTCGTCGGACTCGCGCTCGCCTGGGTCCACTGGCTCGGGCTGGTCGCCGGCGGCGGGCTGGTCGGCCTCGTCAGCCGGTCGCTTCCCCGGGCGGTCCTGTGGGGGGTGGTCGTCGGCGTCCTCGCGCTCGCCGTCACCGTGCTCGCGCACCCGGTCATGGGACCCCGGGGGTTCCTGTCGCTGTCCCCGCCGGTCTACGTCGCC
>JAHENN010000003.1 GCA_018609665.1 Haloarculaceae archaeon
CGTCGCCGTCTTGGGGATCTCCTCGATGAACTCGACGTTGTCCGGCAGCCACCACTTCGGGTAGTCCTCGGCGAGCATCTCCGTGATCTCGGATTCGAGTGTCGACTCGTCGGCGCCGCCGGCCGGGACCACGAAGGCGACGGGCCGCTCCTGCCACCGCTCGTGGGGGACGCCGACGACCGCCGCCTCCGCGACGTCGTCGTGGGCCATGACCGCGTTCTCCAGCTCGACCGAGGAGATCCACTCCCCGCCGGACTTGATGACGTCCTTCGCGCGGTCGACGAGCTTGATGTACCCCTCCTCGTCGACGGTGACGACGTCGCCGGTCTTGAGCCACCTGCCAGAAGACGCTCCGTCCTCCGACCCCCCGCTCGCTCCGCTCGCGGGGACGTCCTCGAAGTCCTCCTCGTTCGCCTCGGGGCGCCTGAAGTACTCCGTCGTCACCCACGGCCCGCGGACCCACAGCTCGCCGAACTCCTCGCCGTCCCACGCGATCTCCTCGCCGTCCTCGTTGATGACCTTCATCTCGAGGCCGGGGGCGAGCAGCCCCTGCTTGGCGCGGTGCTCGAGCTGCGTGTCGTAGTCCGCGTCCTCGAGGCTGTCCTTGAGGTGCGACACCGAGCCGATGGGCGACATCTCGGTCATCCCCCAGGCGTGTAGCAGCTCGACGCCGCGGTCGTCGAACCACCGTATCATGGACTCGGGGGCGGCCGACCCGCCGACGACGACCGTGTCGAGCGCCGAGAGGTCGAGGTCGTTGTCCTCGGCGTACTCCATGAGGCCGAGCCACACCGTCGGGACGCCGGCGGTGATGGTGACGCCCTCCTCTTCGATGAGCGCGGCAACGTCCTCGGGGTCCGGCGACGGCCCCGGGTAGACGTGCTTTGCGCCGCCGGCCGTCGCGGTGAACGGCATCCCCCAGGCGTTGACGTGGAACATCGGGACGACGGGCATCACGACGTCGTCGTCGTCCATCGGGATGCCCTGCGGCGTCAGCGTCGCCATCGTGTGGCTCCACAGCATCTGGTGGGTGTACTCGACGCCCTTCGGGTTGCCCGTCGTCCCCGAGGTGTAGCACATGCCGGCCGGCTGGTCCTCGTCCAGGGCCGGCCAGTCGTACTCCGTCGAGCGGCCCCCGATGAACTCCTCGTACGGCGTCGCCTCCAGGGCGTCGGTGCCGGTTTCGGACATCACCACGAAGTCGACGTCATCGAACTCCGGCGCGTCGGCCGCCGCGCCCGCCAGCTTCGGCGCCAGCGACTCGTCGACGAAGATCAGCTCGTCGTCGGCGTTGTCGACGATGTACTGGATGTGCTCGTCGGGCAGCAGCGGGTTGATGGTGTGCAGCTGCGCGCCGATGGTCGGCACCGCGAAGTACGTCTCGAAGTGCCGGTGGTGGTTCCAGCAGAACGTCCCCACGCGGTCGCCGGCCCCGATGCCGTGGGCCTCGAGGGCGTTGGCCAACTGTGCGGTCCGGTCGTCGTACTCGTCGTAGGTGTACCGCTCGATCCCCTCGTGGGTCCGGGAGACGATCTCCGTGTCGGGGTGGAGGTTCGCGGCGCGCCACAGGAAGGGTCGAAGGGTCTGGTCGGTTGCTCCAGGCATCGACCGCACGTACGGCGACTCGCGACTTGGGTCTTGTCACCGAGCCACGAAGGCGCTATCGACGGCGGCTGACGGCCAGCCCCTCCCCCAGCGGCAGCAGCGTCGTCTCGAAGGCGTCGTCGTCGCCGACGTGTGCGAGGTAGTCGGCGACGCCACGGACCGCCTCGCCGCCGGCGTCGCCGCCCGCGACGACCCGGTCGTACATCTCCGCGAACGCGAACGGCCCGGCCGTGGCGTTGTCCGCGACGACGACGCCGCCGACGGGCACCGCCTCGCGGACGGCCTCGAAGGCATCGACGTAGCGGTCCTTCTCGTTGTCGATCAGGACGACGTCGAACGGCCCCTCGTAGTCGTCGACGGTCTCGACGGCGTCGCCGAGCTCGAACCGGACCGTCACGTCGAAGCCGCCGCGGGCGAGGTAGTCGCGGGCGTCGGCGAGCTCGTCGGCGTCGACCTCGGTGAGGACGAGCTCGCCGTCGGCCGGCAGTCCGCGGGCGAACCAGTAGCCGGAGTAGCCGAAGCCGGAGCCGAACTCGAAGACGCGGTCGGCGCCGACGAGCCCGACCAGCTGCCGGAGCCAGCCGCCGACCGCCGGTCCCACCGTCGGGAAGCCCGTCTCCTCGGACCGGTCGTCCATCTCCTCGAGGACGGCGTCCGGCTCCGGCCCGACCGCCGCCGCGAACGTCTCCAGCTCGTCGGACACGGTCATGTCGGCCACATCGCGGCCGCGCCGCAAAAGCGCTCGGTCGCCGCCGTCGAGTTAAAAACGGCCGGGCATGTGGCCCGATACGTTGAGGTGTCCTCCGGTTCAGCGTGCAACCGGGGAATACGATGCGGAACGAACTGCTGCAGTCCATCGACGACCGCCTCGACGAGCTTCGCACCGAGACGAACGAGGAGCAGACCCACGAGATCCGCCAGCTCCAGCAGCTGCTCGTCGGCGCCCGCGAGGCCGACCCGGACGACGACTGAGGCGGGGACGCGACCGGCCGCTCGTGGACCGCCGGTAGCGGCCGGTAACGGGCGATTCGGTCGCGAACGGCCGGTAACTACTTAACACCTCGCTAGATAATTCCAGGAGTTGAACATGAGTGATAACCCAGACCAGGACGAGCCGGACGCCTCCGCGACCGACGAGGAGTTCGACCTCCAGGAGGAGTCGTCCAGCCAGGGGGTGCGGGACGAACAGGAGCGCCGCCTCGAGGAGATGGAGCGGCGGCTCGAGCGCAAGGAGTCGGAGCTCGACGAGCGGGAGCAACGGCTCGAGCGCCAGGAGGCCGAACTCGACGAGCGGGAAGACGACCTGCTGGAGCGGCGCGAGGAGGTCGTCGAGCTCCGCGAGGAGGTCGAGGCCCTAGAGAGCGACATCGAGGACCGCAAGCAGCGGCTCGACGAGCGGGAGGTGTCCATCGAGGAGCAGGAGCGGGAACTCGAGGAGCGGAGCGCCGAGCTCTCCCGGAAGGAGCAGACCCTCCAGAACTACGTCGGCGACCAGCTGGCGGGCCTCGAGGACGAACTGGCCGGGACCATCCGGACGGCCGTCGACTCGTCGATGCAGGGCGTCGAGGGCGGCGGGGGAATCGACGAGGAGGAGCTGTCCCGGGCGGTCCGGGAGAGCGTCGACTCCGCGATCGACGGCCGCGACCTCGGGGCGAACGGCGGCGCCTTCGGCGCCGTCCTCGGGTCGCTGCTGGCGTTTCTCGGCATCCTGCTCGTCGCCGGCGGCGTCGCCAACGGCCTGCTGACCTTCCTCGGAGAGGGCGGGCTCACCATTCTCTCGGCCAACTCGACGAACTACATCGCCTCCTCGGGGCTCGTCATCGTCGGCTTCGCCGCGAACCTCGCCGCCGCGGCCGGCCGGGTCTGAGCCGCACGGTGGGGTCGCCCGTCACCCGGCGTCGCCGGCCACGACCGCCCGTCGGCCGTCGGCCGTCGGGTTCGCCCCCGGCTCAGTCGCGCCACTTGATCGAGCAGCCGCGGGCGGGGCGGAACGTCTCCGACGGCGTCTCGCCGGCGAGGACGGCCTCGACGGCCGCGCGCATCTCGAAGCCCGGCTCGCCGGACGGCTCGGCGTCCGGGCTCGTGGCGTCGTCGAACCGGCCGTGGTAGGCAAGCCGGAAGGCACCGTCCTCGCGCCCGAAGAGGAACGGGTCGGGCGTGCAGACGGCGCCGTAGGCCCGGGCGACGTCCTGTGACTCGTCCCGGAGGTAGGCGGTGACGTCGATCTCGCCGGCCTCGACGTAGTCGACCATCCGCTCGAAGGAGTCCTCCGGGTACTCCTCGGCGTCGTTGGGGTTGACCGCGACGACCGCGAGGTCGTCGTAGTCGGCGGCGACGGCGTTCATCGCGTCGTACGTCGCCTGCGCGTACGGGCAGTGGTTGCAGGTGAAGACCACGAGCAGCGCCTCGTGGTCGCCGAACTCCGCGAGCGTGTGCGTCTCGCCGTCGGTGCCGGGCAGCTCGAAGTCGGGGGCCGTGTCGCCGACCTCGAGGGCGTCGGACTCGGATTCGAGCGCGACCATACCGGACGTAACGGCGCCGGCCACTAAAGCCGTCGGTGACGGCCCCCGAAACGGCCGGGAGGAATATACCGGCGGCGGGCCACGTAGGGGCGTGGAACGGGACCTGGACCTGGATGTCGCGGTCACGCGGCGGACCGTCGCGGTCGGCGCCGCCGGGGTCCTGGCGGTACTGGCCCTGCTGTCGGGTGCCGTCGTCGTCGCCTACGACGCCCCGCGGGTCGCGGGTACCGACAGCGCCTTCGGCGAGGTGACGGCGGAGACGGCGGCCGTCGAGACGACGCTCACCGTCGACAACCCCAACGACGTCGGTATCCCGGTCGGCGTCGACCTGCGGTACACGGTCGCGCTGAACGACGTGCCGGTCGCCCGCGGCGCCGAGCGTGGCGTCCGCATCGGCCCCGGCAATACCACCGTCGAGACGACGGCGGCGTTCGACAACGCGCAGATTCCCGCCTGGTGGGTGACCCACGTCAACGGCGGCGAGCGGTCGACGCTGACCACGCGGGCGGAGGTGGGCGTCGGGGGGCTGCCGGCCGGCCCGACGTTCACCGTCGAGCGCCGCGAGATCGAGACGGACCTGCTGGGGCCGCTGGCCGAAACCGGGTCCTCGCGGCTGTCGCTCGGCGGCACCGACGTGCTGGTCGTCGGCGACCGGACCGGCCGGTGGGAGACGGCCGACGCCGAGCGGACGCCGCTGGTCGTCGAGACCGACCTCGAGAACGTCCACGACCGACCCGTCGAACTCGACGGCGCGGAGTACGAGATACGGATGAACGGCGTCGTCGTCGGCGCCGGGAACACGACCGACGGGGTGCGGCTGGCGCCCGGCGAGGCGGCGACCTACGAGGTGCAGGCGGCGATCGACACCCCGCGGATGCAGCGGTGGTGGGTGAGCCACCTCCGGAACGGCGAGACGACGAACCTCTCGATCGAGGTCTACGGGGTCGTCGAGGCCGACGGCGAGCGAACGCGGCTGCCGCTTGCGCTGTACGACCGGCGGGCGGTGCTGACGACGGACTTCCTCGAGACGGGGGCGGCGACCGTCGAGCCGGTCGAGACGAACCGCTCGGCGCCGACGTTCGCGGCCCCGACCGTCGAGTCGACCGACAGCGAGTGGGGACGGGTCGGCGAGGAGTCGACGGCGATCCGGACGACCACGACCGTCGACAACCCGGCCGACGAGGCCTACGCCGACCTGCTGTCGTTCGTCGTCGAGCGCCGGACGACCGTCGCCGGCGTCGTCGCCGCCGAGGGGACCGACCGGGTCGAGAGCCTGCCGCGGGGGACCGGCGACGTGACGGTCGTGACCCGGATGCCGCACGCGGCGGTGCCGGAGTGGTGGGCCGCCCACCTCCGCGCCGGCGAGCGCTCCGAGCGCCGGACGACCCTCGACGGGACGGCCGACGTCGGGGTGACGACGCTGCCGGTCGACCTCGACGACAGCAACGGGACCGTCGAGACGGCGACGCTTTCCGACCTCGACGACGACTCCCGGCGGGCCGTCCGGTCGGACGGCCGGCGGCTGTTGACCGTCCACTCGACGACCGCCGAGTACGTCGACCCGACGGCGGAGACGGCGACCATCTCCGTCGCGGCCGACGTCGAGAACGACAACCCCGTCTCCGAGGCGACGATACGGGACGTCGACTACGTCGTCGAGCTGGGCGATGCGACGCTGGCCGACCGGCGGGCACCGGAGTCGTACACCCTCGGGCCGGGCGAGCGCCGGACCGTCGAGTTCACCCTGACGCTGAACAACTCCCGGATGGCGGCGTGGTGGCCGGGGCACGTCCGCCGCGGCGAGCGGTCGACGCTGTCCCGGAACGTCACCGCGACCGTCGCAACCGACGGGGAGACCGAGCGGGTCCAACTGGAGTTCCTCTCGACGACCCGGCCCGTCGAGACGGACCTGCTGGACGACCAGGATTAACAGTCGCCGGGCGCTACCGCCGGCATGGACGTTCACCTGCTCGACAGGGGACGCATCCACGCCGACCTGAACTTCGCCCTCGACGGGACGGCCGTCGCGACCTACGACGACCCCAACCC
>JAHENN010000004.1 GCA_018609665.1 Haloarculaceae archaeon
AACGAGCGGTGGTTCGCCGAGCGGCTCGCCGCCGAGGGCTACCGCGTGACGCTGGTCGAGCTGCCGACGAACCCGACGAACTTCGAGCGGGACTACCTCGTGCCGGTCGCCGGCGTCCGGGGGGACCTGGAGTCGCCGACCGTCGTCGGCCACAGCACCGGCGGGCTGGTCGCCGCCCACCTCGAGCCGCGGCGGGCCGTCTACGTCAGCCCGTGGTGGGCGTTCTACGGCGAGCGGCTCCGCGGTCGGCTGCTCGAGCTCGGCGCGAAGCTCCCCGTCTCGACGCCGTTCCTCCCGATCGATTTCGGCCGCGAGGAGGTCGGCCCCCGGGTGACCGACCGGGGGTGGCGGCGCGTCCCCGACCGCGTCTCCCCGGCGTTCGTCCGGGAGATACGCCGCGCGCAGGCGGAACTGCCGGCCGTCTCCGACCGGGCGCGGGTCTGCGTGTCGCTGTCCGACACCGTCGTCGGCCTGCAGGGCGTCGGCGACCGCGTCCCCCCGGAGCGGGTCCACCTCTACGAGGGCCGCCACGAGCCGTTCACCGCCGCCGACCGGACGGCCGCGACCGATGTCGTCACGGACGCACTGTCGGCCGCCGAGTCGGGTGTCACTGTCTGACAAGGATTTATGTGTGAGGGGCACAGAGCGGTACGTATGTCGGAGAGTCACACACCGTACGACTACGGCGACGCTGAGACCGAAGCGGTCGGCGAGAGTCCCGGTGACCGTCAGCACGGCCTCGATACGGTCATCGTCGACGGCTCGGTGATGAGCTACCGGAACTACGCGACCGACGAGTAACGACCCGGGCCGGCACGCCGCCGGCCCCCGGGGTGGTCGCCGCCGACGGCCGTCCCGATACGAGCATCGTCCCCCACCGACCCGTTTCTCGCGCCCGCCGTGACGCTCCGACCACGCCGCCGTCTGTCTCCGGCAGTACGCAACGACTCGAGCGCTGAAACGAACCGACGGTTATAATTCCGGACACACCAGAACACGACATGAACGGCCGCCCGAATGAGTGACCGGAAGCCGGAGACGGCGCCCGCAGACCGGGACCGCCTGCTGGAGCGGATGTCCGACCGCTACGTCTCCCTGGACGACGAGTGGCGGATCCGGGCGTTCGACGACGGCGGCTACGAGGCGCTGGCGGCCCTCGCGGGGGGCGCGCCCGCCGAGGCCGACCTGCGCGGTCGGGTGCTGTGGGAGTTAGTGCCGGACGCGGAGGGGTCGACGGCCCACGAGGCGCTGCACCGGGCGGCCGAGGAGCGACGGCAGGTGACCTTCGAGTCGGACCTCGAGCGGCTCGGCGGCTGGTTCGAGTTCCGCGCGTACCCGGACCCCGAGGGGCTGTCGGTGCTGTTCACGCCGACGACCCGCGAGGACAAACGGGAGCGGGCCATCGAGCGCCGGGCGGCCGTGGTCAACGAGCTGTACGATATCTTCCACGACGGCGAGGCGTCGTTCGAGACGAAGGTGCAGTCGCTGCTGTCGGTCGGTCGACGGGCCCTCGGGACGGAGTACGCCAACCTCTCGCGGGTCGACGGCGAAACGTACGTTTTCGAGTTCGTCGACGACGACGACGGCGCGCTCACTGCCGGCGCGGAGGACGACGTGTCGTGGACCAGCTGCGAGCTGGTGGTGGCCAACGAGGAGCGGTTGGTGCTGTCCGACATGGTGACCGAGGCGCCGGAGCTGCTGGAGAAGGAGGGCAACCGGGAGCTGGGGCTGTCCTGCTACATCGGCACGCCGGTCGAGGTCGACGGGGAGGTGTACGGGACGCTCTGTTTCTACGACCGGGAGCCGAAGGCCGAGCCGTTCTCCGAGTGGGAGGCCGCCCTCGTCGACTTCATGGGGCTGCTGGTGAGCTACGAGCTGGAGCGGCGCCGGACCGAACGCCGGCTCCGGGCCCGCAACGAACGGCTCGAGGAGTTCCGGAGCGTCCTCTCCCACGACCTCCGGAACCCGGTGACCGTCGCGAAGGGGTACGTCGACGTGGCCCGCGAGGAGCCGGAGGTTCTCGACGAGGTCGAGGACGCCCTCGACCGGATGAACGCCATCATCGACGACGTCTCCGAGGTCGCGACGGCCGACGAGTCGCTGTCGCCGACGGCCGTCGACGTCGGCGAGGCCGCCCGGGACGCCTGGGAGATGGTCGTCGCCGGCGACTCGCGGCTGACGGCCACGGCCGACCGGCCCGTCGAGGCCGACGAGAGCAGCCTCCGGCGACTGCTGCAGAACCTCCTGTCGAACGCGGTCACCCACAACGACGAGCCGGTGACCGTCGAGGTCGGCACGCTCGACGACGACGGCTTCTACGTCGCCGATTCGGGCGACGGAATCGACGGGGCGGTGGCCGACGACCCCTTCGAGGCCGGCGTCACGACCGACGCCGACGGGACCGGGCTGGGGCTGGCCATCGTCGACGAGATCGCCGAGCGACACGGCTGGTCCTGCGAGGTCACCGACTCCGCCGACGGCGGCGCCCGCTTCGAAATCCGCGGCGTCGACCGGCCCTGACTCAGTGGAACCCGCGGCCGACGTCGCTTTCCTCGATGAGGTCGTCCAGCTCCGTCGACAGCAGTTCGTCGGCCTCCTCGAAGGTGTCGCCGAGCGTCTCCAGCTCCTCGGGACGGTCGTACATGTCGTACTCCATCGGCCCGAAGGCGGGGCTGTCGAGGGCGTCCATCACGTCCTCGAAGAGCGCGTCGGGCGTCGTCGGCGCGTCGGCGTGGGTTTCGAGCACCGTCTCGAGGCTCTTGGCCCTGCTCTTGGCCTCTTCCTCGTCGTCGACGCCGTCGTTGACGCCGAACAGCCCGCCGGCGTCGTCCGTCGGCAGCAGCGGGTCGAGCTCGTCGTCGACCTTCCGGGCGACGCGGGAGCCGACCCCCCGCACCTCGCGGGGGTTCTTGGCGAACGTCTTCAGCTGGTAGACCCCGGCCGACGGGTGTCCGAGGAACATGTCCTCGCCCGGGCCGCCCCGGCGGTCGCCGGCGACGGCGCGCCAGCCGTTCGGGTCGGCATCCGACTCCACGACGTCCTCGAGAATGTCCTGCCAGTCGCGGACGCGCATGCCTATGTTTGGTCCGGACCGGAAAAGAAGCTATCGACGCCGTCAATCGTCGGGCTCGTCTGCGGCCGCGGGCACGGAACCGGGGGCGGGGAAGCCGGACTCGACGGCGTCGAGGGCGGCGTAGCCGGCCGTCGTCGCCAGCAGCATCCCCGCCGTCTGGGCGCCGGCGGTGGCCGCCGTCCCGACGTCGTACGTGAGCGGCGCCGCGATGAGCCACAGCCCGATGACGCCGGCGACGACGCTCGCCGCGAACCGCGGCACCCCGTCGACGACGACCGAGTAGGCGTTGTACCCGGCGAAGACCGCCGCCAGGAGGCCCGACCCGACGATGGCGCCACGGAAGGCGCCGCCGGCACCGACCACGAGCGGGACCGCGGCCCCGCCGACGGCCGCTGCGACGGCGACGACGCCGACGGCGCTCCGGAATCTGCTCGCCGACATGCTCGGCGGTACTCGGCGACGGGGCAAAACACCTCCGGCGACCGATAGCGTTTTTCCGCCGAGGGCGCTGGATGGGCACGTGCAGATACGGGGTCCGGTCGTCGAGGCGCGCGAGCCGCGGACCGTCGAGACGTCCACCGGCACGTCGGAGCTGGCGGAGGTGGTCGTCCGGCCCGACCGCGGGGCGGCCGAGCCGGTCCAGGTGACGCTGTGGGGGAAGTGGACCGAGACGGCCGAACTGCTGGAACCGGGGATGGGGCTGCTGGTCACCGACGTCGACGAGCGGGAGTTCCGCGGCGAGACGCAGTACGCGACGACGGGCGACAGCGCGGTCGTCGTCGAGCCGGACTTCCTCGTCGACGTGACCGACGTCCGGGGGTGGGTGCAGTGCCCGCGAATCTACTACCTGAACAAGCTGTCGGGCGTCCCGCTGAAGTATCCGGTCGCGAAGGGGACCATCGTCCACGAGGTGTTCGGCGACCTGCTGCGGGGCCGGGACCTCGAGGAGAGCGTCGACGAGCGGGTCGCGGAGGCGGCGCTCGAACTGGGGTTGCTCGGGGAGACCGCCGAGGCCGTCGCCGAGGACGTCCGGGCCAACGCCGCCGCCATCGAGGGGTGGCTCGAGCAGGGGGCGCTGACCGACGAGGACTCCTGGCGCTCCGAGCAGACGCTCATCTCCGAGCGGTTCGGCATCAAGGGCCGGGCCGACGCCGTCCGCCGGGGGGCGCCCGTCGAGCTGAAGACCGGCAAGAACACCGGCCGCGAGCCGCGGTTCCACGACAAGGTCCAGGCGGCCTGCTACGCGCTGCTCCTGGCCGACGACCTCGCGACGGCGCCGGACACCGGGACGCTGCTGTACACGAAGAACACGACGCTGGACCGCGGCGACGCCTCCGGGGACCTCTCGCCGGCCAAGGACTTCGCCGTCGGCTCGGGCTTCCTGAAGTTCGTGCTCCGGCAGCGCAACGAGATCGCCGCCGCCGAGTACGACCTGACGGTGCCGACCGGCTACGAGGCAGACGCGAAATGCGAGTACTGCTTCGAGCGGGACACCTGCATGGCCGTGGCGGGGCGGCTCGACCAGGAGTCGAAGGCCGGCCGCGTCGGCGAGCCGGTGCCCGACGCCGAGCGGGCGTACTTCGAGCGGTTCTACCGGGCCATCGAGGAGGAGCGCCGCGAGGTCCACGCCGAGTACCGGAAGCTGTGGGAGCAGACGGCCGCCGAGCGGGCCGACGACGACCGCGCGCTCGTCGACCTCGAGCCGGTCGACCGGGAGCCGCTCGACGGCGGCCGCTGGCGGCTCCGGGCCCGCCGGACCG
The DNA here is from genome assembly GCA_018609665.1 of Haloarculaceae archaeon. GTDB lineage: Archaea > Halobacteriota > Halobacteria > Halobacteriales > Haloarculaceae > Natronomonas. Next base: position 4,834 of record JAHENN010000004.1, read on the forward strand.
ACGACGCCGTCTCGAAGATCCGCGAGGGCGACCGCGTCCTCGCCAGCGACGGCCACCCGACCCGCGGCACCGCCGAACTGGCGACCGTCGAACGGCTCGGCGAGGCGGTCGTCGTCGTCGCCGACGAGCCGCTGGAGCTGCGGCGGCTCGACGTCTACCCCTCCGAGATCGGCGTCGACCGCCGGCTGACGGCGCTGCACGACGCGATCCTCCGGGGCGACGCCGACCGGAAGGACGTCCTCTTCGGCCGCCGCGACCCCGAATTCGGCGACGACCGCGACGTCTACATCGACAACAACGACGCCCAGAACGAGGCGGTCAACCTCGCGCTGAACGCCGAGGACTTCGCGCTCGTCCACGGCCCGCCGGGGACGGGCAAGACGTACACGCTGGCGCGGACGGTCCGGGCGCTGGTCGCCGACGGCCGGCGGGTGCTGCTGTCGGCGTTCACGAACCGCGCGGTCGACAACGCGATCGAGGCGCTGGAGGAGCAGGGATTCGCCGACGTCGTCCGGTGGGGGTCGGAGTCCGGCGTCCGCGAGGACATGCAGTCCTACCGGCTGGAGCGGTCCGGCGACCCCACGGAGCGGGCGGCGGCGCTGGACGACGCCCGCGTGGTCGCGGCGACGACGGCGGCCTGCGGCTCGCGGGCGCTGAAGGCACAGTCCTTCGACGTCGCCGTCGTCGACGAGGCCGGCCAGCTCACCGAGCCGGGGACGTTTCTGGCGACGAACCTCGCCGACCGGTTCGTCCTCGTCGGCGACCACCGGCAGCTGCCGCCGGTCGTCCGCGCCGAGAACGACCTCCGGGAGTCGCTGTTCGAGCGGCTCATCGACGACCACCCCGAGGCCGGCGTGATGCTCGACCGGCAGTACCGGATGAGCCAGCGCGTGCAGTACTTCCCGAGCCGGGAGTTCTACGACGGCCGGCTGCGGCCGGCCTCTGGCGAGGTTGCCGGCCGGCGGCTCGCGGACCTGCCGGGCGTCGACCCGGCGGCGCTGCCGCCCGCGCTGTCGGATCCGGTGTCGTTCGTCGACCCCGACGGGAGCGCGGCGGGCAACTCCAACCCGACCGAGGCCGACCGGGTC
>JAHENN010000005.1 GCA_018609665.1 Haloarculaceae archaeon
CCTCGACGACGGCTGTCGCGGCGGCGACCGACCGGGCGGTCTCGACCGTCTCGCACCACCTCTCGCGGCTCGAGGACCGCGGGTTCGTCGAGCGCGAGCGGGCCGGCGAGGCCGTCGTTGCGACGCTCGCCCCGGTCGCCAGGCGGGCGCTCGCCGACGTCGCCGCGGCGCCGGCCGACGACTGAGCCATCGTCGACCGCCGGTGTGGCTCCCCGACCACGCCGGGGGCTCCCGTCGGCGACCGACACGCCGGCCGCCGGCTGGCGTCGATACATCAGTAGATATTGTCGGTAGGATTTTGACCTCCCGCGGTCCAATCTTCCGGAATGATACTCTGCATCGACTCCGACGCCGACGAGCTGTCGGCGGCCCGCGAGGCGCTGGAGGCGGGCGGCTTCCGGACCCGCGGGGCCGGCTCCGTCGACGCCGCCCGGACGGCGCTGGCGGAGGTCGGCCCGGTCGACTGTCTGGTCACCGAGTACGAGCTCCCGGACGGCAGCGGGCTCGGGCTGATCCGGGAGACGCGAGAGACCTCGCCGGACACCGCCTGCGTGCTCTACACCGACGTCGGCATCGGCGAGATGGACACGGAGGCCTTCGGCGAGGTGATCGCGGAGTACGTCCCGAAGGACGACCCGGGGTCGACCGACCGGCTGGTCGACATCGTCGAGCACAGCCTCGCCTTCCGGAGTCAGACGGCCTACCCGCTGCCGGACGACGAGGACGCGCGGCTGGCGACGCTGTCGCGGTACGCCGACGACCCGGCGGCGCTGTCGGCGTCGCTGGACCGGCTGACGGAGCTGGCCGCCGCGCAGTTCGGCGTCGACTCGGCGGCCGTCGGCCTCATCGAGAGCCACGAGGAGCGGTTCCTCTCCTGTTACGGCGCCGACTTCGACTCCCTGGAGCGGGAGGACACCGTCTGCACGTACGCCATCCTCGACGAGGGCGTGACGGTCGTCGAGGACACGATGTCGGACCCCCGGTTCAGCGACAACGAGACGCTGGCGGCGGCGGAGATACACTTCTACGCGGGTGCGCCGCTGACGGCGCCGGACGGCCGGGCCATCGGAACCTTCTGTCTCCAGGGCGGCGAACCGCGGGAGTTCGGCGAGCGGGACCGGGAGCTGCTGTCGCTGTTCGCCGACCAGACGATGGAGCAGCTGGAGCTGCGTCGTCGGCTCCGCGAGACGGAGGGCGCCGATGAGTGACGCGTACGCGTTCGACCGGCTCCCGCTCGACGGCGTCCGGCCGGGGACGACCGTCCTCGTCACCGGGCCGCGACACGAGGGCGCCCGCGAGCTGGGGCTGCGGCTGCTGGCCGGCCCGCCCGGCGAGGGCGCCATCGTCGTCACCACGAACCAGCGGGCCGAGCGGGTCGCCGACGACTGCGAGCGGGTCGGCATCCGTGTCAGCGACGACCGCACCGCCATCCTCGACTGCGTCGGCGACGAGGACGACGACGTCCCGGCGCGGGTGCTGCCGGTGTCCGGGCCGGCCGACCTCACCGGCATCGGGATGCGCTTCTCGGACGTCTACGTCGACTTCAACGGCGACGGCATCGAGCGCGTCCGGACCGGGCTGTTCTCGCTGTCGACGCTGCTGTCGTTCGGCGACCTCCAGACCGTCTCGCGGTTCGTCCACACGCTCGTCGGCCGGGTCGACAGCGTCGGCGGCATGGGCGCGTTCCTCCTCGACCCCGCCAGCCACGACGAGCAGGCCATCCGGACGCTGTCGCAGTTCTGCGGCGGCCGCGTCGAGGTCCGGGAGGGCGACGGCGGGCCGGAGCTGCGCGCCCGCGGCCTCCCGGACCAGCCCGACGGCTGGCTCCCGTTCGACCGGTCGCCGCGGTGAACCGTCACCGCCGGTGACGGTCCCTCCGTCGTCGCTCTCCCGGGTTCCGTCCCCGCCGCCGCGTCCGCCGACGACACCGGCCTTTCTCGCTCCGGCGACGAGTCCTCCCGAATCCACACCCGCGTGGCCGACCTCGGTCGGGCGAAGGGCAGTTAATCGCCGGTGTCCAACGGCGGATGTTCCGATGAGTTCCCCGACGGACCCGGCCGAGCAGGCCGCCGCACTCGTCGCGGACCCTGACCTGTACGAGCGGTTCGCGGCCGACTACGACGACGAGGTTAGCTTCTACTCGGCGCTAAGGGGCAGCGCACAGCGGTCGCTGTCGTTCGAGGAGTACGTCGAACTGCGGCAGGTCTTCCTCGACCGGGGGCCGACAGAGGCCGTCCGGCAGCGGCTCGAAGAACGGCTCGGGCGTAGCCTGAAGAACATGGCCCTCGGCAACAGCCTGCGGGGCCGGGCGTACTCCGTCTCGACGCTGCAGGAACTCGCCGACCGGAGGAAGCAGTTCGACGCGCTGGAGGTGGCCGTCCCGACGCTGCTGTCGGTGGTCCGGACGACGGTCGAACACCTCTACGACGAGGTCGAGACGCCGGCCGAGAGCCGCGAGACGCTCGCGGACCTGCTCTCGGTCGTCCCGGCCGGGGAGTACGCCGCGGTCGAGTACGTCGCTCGCGCGTGGCTGACCGAGGTCGCGCTCGCGGCGGAGACGCCGACTGACCGGCTATCGGCGGCGGCAGCCACGTACGCCGAGACGGTCCCGACGCCGGAGCCCCCGGTCGACGGCGAGCGGAGCGCGCCGGGGTATCTCGCCGCTGCCGCCGAACGGTCGTTCGCCGACCCGGAGAAGCGCCGACTCCACGAGGCGGCGGTCCACGACGACCCGTCGGTCGAGACCGTCCGTGGGTACCTCTACCTGACGGCGACGCGCGACGTCGAGGCCTACCGACACGGCGACGGCGACGTCACCCGGGCGGACTTCATTCTGGCGCGACGCCACCTGCGGCTGTTGCGCGACGCCGCGCCGTACGCACGGGACTCCGAGCGGGCGGCCTACGTCGAGTCGTACTTCCACCTCGCGCGGGCCATCGAGGCCGGCGGCGGTCGGTGGCTGTCGACCCGCGCGGGACGGCCGGAGCCGGCCTGGCGGACCGTCGCCGACGAGTACGCGCGGGCGGCCGCCGCGGTCCGGTCGGTCGACGCGGCCCGGTTCGTCAAGTACCTCAGCAAGGCCGTCCGGCACGCGGCGCACGCGGTCGACGACCCTGCGAGCCGGCGGCGGCTCCACGTCGCCGCACGTCGGCTGTTCGAGCGGCTCGACCCGGCGACGATGGCGCCGACACAGCGCGCCTCGCCGGAGGAGATCGACTCCGCCGTCGCCGGCACGCTCCACACCCACCGCTGCCGCGAACACGAGGCGCGAGCGCGTCTCGCCTTCGAGGCAGCCGACTACGGGACGGTCCGCCGGGCGGCCGAGGCGGCACGCGCCGAGGCGGCGGCGGCACCACAGGGGTCGCTACAGCTCCGGGAGCTGGGGACCCTCGAGACGGTCGCGGCCGCCCGGCGGGCCGAGCGGCGCGGCGACTTCGAGACGGCGCTCGACCGCTACGACGCGGTCACGACCGACGACGACGTACTCCGGGTCGGCGTCGCCTGTCACCGGCAGCTCTGCCGCGTGAAGCGGCTCGTCGTCGCCGGCCGCCACGACGAGGCCCTCGCCAGGGTCCACGAGTGGTTCGACCCCGGGTCGGCGGTCGTGCTCGCGACGGAGGCCAGCTGCGGGCTCGTCCCGGACGGCGGCGAGGGGGTGGCCGGCGTCTCCGGACAGTTCCTCTCCGTCGACGCCGAGGTGGCGTCCGCCCTGCCGCTGCTGGTCCGGCTGGCCGGGGGCGGCGGGGCGGTCGCCGATGCCGTCCGGCGACAGGTCGAGGAGTGTCTCGTCGCGCTGTGAGCGCCATCGCCGGGCAGCGGTCTGGCCCCGACGGAGGTTTTTATTCGTCGAACCGGTACGTAGCTCGATGACCGAAAACGGGGCGATGTCGGCCGGCGGGGGCGCCGGCGACGTCGCCATCTCGGGACTGACGCGGCCGGCCGGAAGCCCAACCGGAGAGACGTTCCACGGACTGCCGGTGCTGGACGACCCGGACCACCCGCTCGTCCCCGAGACGGACCACACGTACGTCGACCGGGAGGTCCGGGACGGCAGCTCCGACGTCGAGCTGGCCGGCCGGTTTCTCGCCGACGAGGAGTACGCGCTGCTGTTGACCGGCGAGACGGGCGTCGGCAAGAACCGGCTGGTCAGGCAGCTCTGTGCGCGGACCAACAGGCCGCTGGTCCGGGTCAACTTCGGTTCGGGGACGACGTACGCCGACCTGGTCGGCGAGTATGCCCCCGACGAGACGGCCGAGGAGACCCGCATCGCCCGCGTCGAGCGGCTGGCCGAGGACCGCGACGTGACCGTCGGCGAGGCCGCCGAACTCGTCGGCGCCGAACACGCCTTCGCGTTCACGCCGGGTATCCTCTACCGGGCGGTCGAACACGGCTGGACGTTCGTGGCCGACGAGCTGAACGCCGCCGGCCCGGCGGCGACGATGCCGCTGCACGGGCTGACCGAGCGGGACGGCCGGCTGGTGGTGAAGCCGACCGCCGAGGTGCTCGAGCCGCACCCGTCGTTCCGGTTCGTCGCGACGATGAACCCGCCGCGGTACGCCGGGACGAGCCCGCTCAACGACGCCTTCCGGTCGCGGTTCTGGGAGCTGTCGCTGGACTACCTCCCGCCGGCCGACGAGCGGCGGCTGCTGTACGAGACGACCGACCTCCGGCGCGGCGTCGAGCGCGACGAGCAGGTCGCCGAGCGGCTGACGGAGCTGGCCGCGAACCTCCGGGCGAGCTACCGGGACCGCGACATCGCGACGCCGACGTCCCACCGGGCCGTCATCAAGGTCGGCCGGCTGGTGTCGGAGTTCGACATGGCGCCGGCGGCGGCGACGAAGCAGGTGCTCGAGACGCGGGCCACCGTCGAGGACCGCAACGCCGTCGCGAAGGCGATCGACTCGACGCGGTGGGCGTGACGTGCGGCTGACCGGGTCGACGTCGACGCAGGCGATACGGGAGCGGCTCGGGGTCGGCGAGGCCGAAACCCTCCGGGAGTCCGAGAAGCGACGCCGCTACCTCCAGAAGTACGCCCGTCTCCTGACCACCGACCGGCCGAGGGTCCGGTTCTCGGAGACGCTGCGGACGGCGGTCACCGAGTACGACGGCGACCGGCCGACGATCACGGTCACGACGCGGGCGTTCGACCAGCCGGTGACCGACCTCCGGCGGCGGGTCTTCGACATGGCGGTGCAGGAGGCGCTGGTCGTCCACGAGATGGGGCACCTGCTGTACACCGACGTCGAGGGCTTCCACGACCTGCTCGCCGACGTCGACCCCGACCGGCGTCGGCTGTTCGCACGGGTCTGGAACACCCTCGAGGACGGCGCCGTCGAGCGACAGCTCCGTCACCGGTACGCGGTGGCGACGGAGCTGGACCTGCTGAACGCGAACCTGCTCGAGACGGGGACGTTCGGCCACGAGAGCCCGGACGACGGACACCGGCGGTTCAGCTTCTTCCGTGCGGTCGTCTGCGGGCTCGCGGACATGGCCATCTACGACAGCGGGCGGTTCCGGGGGCTCGGCGACGACGACACCGCGCTGCGGATGGCGTCGCTCCGGGACCGCCGCGTGCTGGAGGGGTTCGTCCCGGTCATGCGGCGGACCGTCCGGCGGGTGCTGTCGGAGCCGGAGCCCGCGGCCCGCAACCGGCACGTCTGGTCGTTCTGGACGGCGCTCCGCGACGCGCTGGACGACGCGAGGGCGTCGGGGGCCGGCGCGAGCGAGCTGGCGCGGCTGCTCGACGCCGACGGGACCGTCCGCACCGACGGAC
>JAHENN010000006.1 GCA_018609665.1 Haloarculaceae archaeon
AGTACTGCCGTCTTTCTCCTCGCTCGTCATCGCGTCGTCACCCTCATCGGTTGCTGTCGCATCACCGTTCCCCGAGTCGCCGCCGAGACAGCCGGCCAGCGCCGTCGCCGCGAGGCCGCCGGTCGTCGCCAGCAGTGTCCGTCTCGATGGCCGCTCTCCCGCCGTCTCGACGCGGTTGTCCCGTTGCATACGCGGTAGAGGTGCCATCGGCCGGATATAGATTATTCAACCTCCGCTCGAACTCTCTCTAGATTTCCCGCAGAATCGACGCGGTGCGGACGTCGAGCAATGCCACGCCGAGCGAGGCGGCCGGGCGAGTCGCGCGTCCTTCGCTCCCGTCGCTGCCGGGCGGGCGGCGGCCTCGGGTCACCGCCGGACATCCTGGCCTCGCTCGGCGAGCGGAACGTCGTCGTCGCCTCCCCCATCGGCGGCCAGGAGTTCATCTTCGGTCGCGGCAACGACCAGATTTCCCCCGCGGTCATCCGTCGCTCGGAGGTCGAGGTCACCGCCTCGAAGCAGAAGCACGACGACATCGGCGTGCTGCGGGTCGACACCGGCGACCCCGACCTCGACGAGGAACTCCGCGGCTGGCAGCGCGTCCGCGTCGGCAAGTTCGAGCGCCGGCTGCTGAAGGTGGTCTGAGCCGGCTGGTGGCCGTTTCCGGCCCGTTCCGAACGCCTTTGATTCCTCCGGACGGTCCCGGAGACATGAGCCAGATGCAACCGGCGACGGAACTCTGGTCATCGTCGCCGGCCGTCCCGCTCGCTACCGCTGCCCAGACGACCGTTCTCGTCATCGCCTTCCACCTGCTCCTCCTCGGGATTACGGGGTTCGGCGTCTTCATGACCGTCCACCCGGAGCGGGCCTACCGGTACGAGAACTTCTGGACGTTGCGGTCGGTCGAACTCTCGGAGTACGGTGAGATGAAGCAGGTGTGGACCGGCCGGCTCGGGGTCATCCTCTGTGGACTGGCCGCCGCCGCGCTGACGACCAGACACTGGCTCTACCCGGCCTCCTTCGCCGCCGTCGCGGTCGGGTCGTACCTCCGGTTCCGGCCGGGGTGACCGTCCGACACGTCGCCGGTAGCCGACGGGACCGGAGAGAATCTACGGAGAGTTCGAGCAGAACTCGAACGACCTGTATCCGGCCGTCGGTACCGCCACCGGGTATGCAACGCGACGAGCCGACGCAACGGACGTCGAGACGGCGGCTCCTGGCGACGACCGGCGCCCTCGTCGAGTCGTTCGGCCCGCTGGTCGTCGTCTGCGAGGGCGGAGTGACGTTCGACGCTGGCGACGTCCGGAGCGCCGAGGTGGTCCGCTCCCCCTCCCAGGAGTGCTGAGATGGGGTTTCTCGCCTTCCTCTCCGGTCGGGACGACGGCGTCCCGTCGGTCGCCGTCCCCGGCGTGCTGGTGGCGCTGGGCGTCGTGACGTTCGTTGCCGTCGTGGGGCTGCTGTTCACGACCGTCCTGGGGGCGTCGCTGACGGCGGTCGTCGAGACGGTGTCGCCGCCGGCGTTCGGCCTGCTCGTGGTTCTCGGCGCGGTGCTGCCGTTCGACCGCCACCCGCAGGCACGGCTGCCGACCGTCGAGCCGCCGCAGACGAGCCGGCCGTCGCTGTCGACGTCCGCAGGCCCGCGGAGGAACGGGTCGACGACGACTGGTTACAGCCCGAGTTCGCGCCCGAGAACGACGTGCTGGATCTCGCTGGTGCCCTCGCCAATCTCCATCAGCTTGGCGTCGCGGTAGAACCGCTGCGGCGGGAAGTCGGTGGTGTAGCCGTAGCCGCCGTGGACCTGGACGGCGTCCTCGGCGACCTCGCGGGCGGCCTCGGAGGCGTCGAGCTTCGCCATCGAGGACAGCCGGGTGACGTCCTCGCCGTCGCTGTAGGTGGTGGCAGCCTTGTGGGTGAGCAGCCGCGCGCGCTCGATCTTGCGGTCCATCGAGACGATCATGTCGCGGACGGCGTCGAACTTCGAGACCGGCTGGTCGAACTGCTCGCGGTCGGTGGCGTAGTCGCGGGCGGCATCGAAGGCGCCCTGCGCCAGCCCGGTCGACAGCGCCGCGATGGAGATGCGGCCGCCGTCCAGCGTCTTCTTCGTCTGCGTCCAGCCGTCGCCCTCCTCGCCGAGCAGCCGGCTCTCGTGGACGCGGACGCGGTCGAGCTGGATTTCGCAGGTCGGGGAGGCGTTCAGCCCCATCTTGTCCCAGACGGTCGTCACCTCGAAGCCGTCCTGGTCGGGGTCGACGATGAACGTCGAGATGCCGTCGTAGCCGGCCTCGGGGTCGGTGACGGCCTTCACCAGCACGCTGTTGGCGACGTTGGCGTTGGTGATAAACTGCTTTGTGCCGTCGATGACGTACTCGTCGCCGTCCTTCTCGGCGACGGTGTTCATGTCGGAGGCGTCCGACCCCGAGGAGGGTTCGGTCAGCGCCCACGAGCCGATCTCCTCGCCCTCCGCCAGCGGCCGGGCCCACTCCTCGATCTGCTCGTCGGTGCCGAAGTTGACGATCGGCATCAGCCCCAGCGACGTGTGGGCGACGTAGGAGAGGCCGACGGCCCCGGAGACCCGGCCCAGCTCCTCGGCGACGACCGCGTACATCAGGTAGTCGCCGCCGGCGCCGCCGCACTCCTTCGGCGCCGGGACGCCCATCAGGTCCAGCTCGCCCAGCTCGTCGAACACCTCCCCGGGGAACCGGTGTTCCTCCTCGATCTCCTGGGCGATGGGTTCGATCTCCGTCTCGGCGAAGTCTCGAACCACGTCCTGGATCATCTCGTGTTCGTCCGGGAGAGTGAAGTCCATACCCATGTGTACGGGCACGCGGAAATAAACGTGCCGGGACGTGTCGTGGCCGTGACGACGTGCGTGGGACGCGCCGTCGCGACGGGCCGGGGGCCGCCGACCCGCCCGGGAGATTAAATACGGGCGTCCGCTACCGCGGAACGATGCCACTCAGACGGCTCCTCAGGGCGAGCGTTCCGTCGGCGCGGCTCGAGGCGGTCGCCGCGGAGGTCGCCCGCCGCTACGGGGAGTCGTCGGCGACGTTCGAGCGGCTGGAGGCCGACAACTGGCTGTCGGTGCCGCTGGTGGTCGACGACCGGTGGTTCGTGAAGGTGATCGCCGACCAGCACACGCTGCTGCACGGGGTGCTGACGGCCGGCCGGAACCTCGGCGCCCGCACCTCCGGCCGGGCGGGCTTCTTCGAGCACTTCTCGACGCCGGTCGAGATGGCCGACCACGAGCTGGAGGCGACCCGGGCGATGCGGGCCCTCGGCGTCGACGCCCCCGAGCCGAAGGCGGCCTTCGAGCACGACGGCCTCGGGGTGGTCGTCCTGGAGTATCTGCCGGCGTTCCGGACGCTGGACGAGCTGCCGGCCGAGGAGATCGCGGCGCTGGCGCCGACGCTGTTCGCCCACCTCTCGCGGATGCACGGTGCCGACCTCGCCCACGGCGACCTCCGGGCGGAGAACGTCCTCGTGGCGCCCGACGAGACCGGCGCCGAGACGCTGTACTTCATCGACGCCGCCCGCGTGCGGGCCATCGAGGACGCGCGGGCCTACGACCTGGCGTGTGCACTGGCGTCGCTGTCGCCACACGTCGGGGCCGGGACGGCTGTCGACGCCGCCCTCGAGCACTACCCGGCGGCGTCGCTGCAGCCGGCGGCGGAGTTCCTCGAGTTCGTCGGCCTCCGGCCGGACCACGACTTCGAGACGGCGGCCGTCCGCGAGGCCATCGAGCGGGCGGCGTGACTACTCCTCGTAGTTCTCGTCGATGAACTCGTCGGCCTCCTCGAGGATGTCGCGGGGGCCGTCCTGGGTGATGGTGTTGATCGCCTGTTCGTAGTCGCGCCACTGCATGTCGCGGTGTTCTTCGGAGAGCTCGGCCGACGCCTCGAAGGACTTGGCGACGAACAGGTGGACGGTCTTGTGGATGGTGTCGCCGCCGGCCTCGAAGACGTAGTCGTACTCCTTGCGGAAGCCGTCGAGCAGCCGGAAGTCCTCGATTCCGGCCTCCTCTTTCACCTCGCGGATGGCGGTCTGCTGGAGTTCCTCGTCGCCCTCGACGCCCCCCTTCGGGAACTCCCAGTCGCCGGGACGGGATTTCAACAGCAGATACTCGCGCCGGCCACGCGTGTCGCGAAAGAGGATGGCTCCCGCGCTCGTGGCCTCTATCATACGGCCCACGTAGACGGTCGGGTAATAAAGGTATACCGGACGCCGCCCCCGGTCGCGGCGCCGATAGGTGCGCTTTTGTCCGTCGAGCCGCCACGGACGGGCATGCCCTTCGTGACAACCCTGACGCTCCAGAGCGGAGACCGGGCCGTCCTCGAGCGGGTCGTCGGGAACATCAAGGAGCGGGCCGAGCGCAAGGGTGTCGAGCTGAAGGGCCCCCACGCGGCGTCGCCGGTCGACTACAGCGTCCCGCAGTCCCGGCGGCTGGCCGCCGACGGCGGCCGGTTCTCGTCGTGGCGCTACACCGTCTACAGCCGCCGGCTCGAGATCGTCGGCCACGACGACTTCGCCCGGTCGGTCGCCGGGGAGCCGCTCCCGGAGGGAATCCACCTCGACGTCGACGTCGAGCGCGTGTCGACGCCCGACGGCCGCTAGTCCAGCTCGGTGAACTGCACGCCGGTCTCGACGACGCGGACGTCCAGCGTCGAGCGCTCGTCCAGCCGCGCCCAGTCGTGGCTGTCCGACTGCCCGTCGGTCGTCGTCGCCGACACCCTGAGGTCCCCGCCGGGCAGCGCCTCGCTCGACACCGCAAAGCCCTCCTCCGGCGCCAGCGTCTCCCGTCTGACCAGCACCTGCTCGAGTTCCTCCGTCGACGGGCCGTTCTGCGTCCGTGTCGCCGTTGCCGTTCCGCCGTCGCCCGCGTCCGTCGCCGTTTCCGCCTCGCCGCCCCCGGCGACCCCCGCCGGGAGCTCGTAGACCCGCAGCGTCGCGGTCAACTCGCCGTCGGTCGCGTTCGTGACGAGAATCGACCGCGAGGTCCGCCGCGGCGGGCGGTCGAAACAGCCGGCCGTCGCCGTAACCCCGGCGGCCGCCGCGCCGAGCAGCCGGCGGCGGGTGACGAGGGCGTCCATGGACGGCGTTCTCCCCCGGCCGGCAAGAGCGTACCGAGTCGCGCCGACGCCGGAGGCTTTTGTCGGCGCGCCGCCTCACGTAGGTATGAGCACGGACCACGACCGGCTCGTCGAACTGCGGCGCGAGCTGCACCGCCACCCCGAGCCCGCCTGGACGGAGTTCTGGACGACCGCCCGCGTCGTCGAGGAGCTGCGGCGGGTCGGCGTCGACGACTACCACGTCGGCCGCGAGGCGCTGGCCGACGCCCGGCTGTCGGTGCCCGACGACGAGGAGCTCGAGACGTGGCGCGAGCGGGCCCGCGAGGCCGGCGCCGACCCCGACCTCCTCGAGGAGATGGCGGGCGGCTGGACCGGCTGCGTGGCCGTCGTCGAGGCCGGCGAGGGACCGACCGTCGGCCTCCGGGTCGACATAGACGGCCTGCCCCGGGAGGAGGCGGCCGGCGACGACCACCACCCGGCCCGGGAGGGGTTCCGCTCGGAGACCGGCGCGATGCACGCCTGCGGTCACGACGCCCACGCGACCATTGGCATCGGCGTCCTCGAGGCAATCGGCGAGACGGACTTTTCGGGGACGCTGAAGGTGTTCTTCCAGCCCGCCGAGGAGGTCATCGGCGGCGGCAGGCCGATGGCCGAGTCGGGCCACCTCGACGACGTCGACTACCTCTACGCCGCCCACGTCGGCCTCGACTACCCGACCGGCGAGGTGGTCGCCGGCCTCGAGGGCATCCTCGCGGTGACGCAGTTCTACGCGACCTTCGAGGGCGAGCCCGGCCACGCCGGCGCCCGCCCGGAGGAGGGCCGCAACGCCGTCCAGGCGATGGCGACGGCCGTCGGCGGCCTCTACGGAATCCCGCGGCACAGCGACGGCGCCTCTCGGGTCAACGCCGGCCGGGTCGGCGGCGGCACCGCCACCAACATCATCCCCGAGGAGGCGTTCGTCCACGGCGAGGTCCGCGGCGAGACGACCGAAATCCGGGACCACACCTTCGAGCGCGCCCGCGACGTGCTGGAGGGCGCCGCGCGGACGCACGGCTGTTCGGTCGACCTCGAGGTACAGGGCGAGGCCCCGTCGGCAGCGAGCGACGAGGAGCTGGTCGAGGTCGTCCACGGCGTCGCCGCCGACCACGCCGAGGTGACGCGGGCGACCCGCCGGGGCGAACTGGGCGGCAGCGAGGACGCGACGTTCCTCATGCAGCGCGTCCAGGACAACGGCGGGCTGGCGGCGTACGTCGGCGTCGGCACCGACCACCCCGGCGGCCACCACACCGCGACCTTCGACGTCGACGAGGCGTCCATCGGCATCGGCGTCGACGTGCTGACGGAGGCCATTGCCGAGACGGCCGAGCGCTATTGATAAATCTGACAACCGAAGTGTCCCCGACTGATGAACGGAATTGTGATTCCGTGCTCAGCAACCCGCAGCACTCCCCACCGCCGAATCATCCGGGCGCCGCTGACTGCCGACAGCACTGACAGCCCTGCCGTGGGTAATTAGCCTACACGCCGTACAGTCCAAGGACCCGCAGGACTCGTTAACCGGGAAGACGAGTATCGTCGGCGCCTCGTCACCCCTCTTGTTCAGCACCGGTCGGCGCGCAGCAGTTATTGATGCCCGCGTGGCGAGGTGCGCATCCCTCCTGCTGCCGGCTTGAGATCAACGGGGCCTCCGTTAATTCGGATGCTCGCCGGCGATAGCTGCCTCGCCAGCCGAACGGTAGCGGCGGTCTACCCAAAAAAAGGGGTCAACGGGTGCACGTCCCCCGGGACGAACTGGGTTTCATCCACTGTACAGTGATACGACTTTTGGGAGCCTGTTGAACATCTTAACCCCAACCGGCAACCCGATGACGGTCAGAGACAGGAGGTAAGCGATCAGCGTCCAGATCGCGCTGGCCCACCAGCCGACGAGAATGAAGTAGACCCCCCGAACGACGATGCTGGGCGAGCTACCACCACTCCCACCGATAGTAATCTCGTCGGTATCGGTGCCCGTCTCTTTGAGTGTCAGGGCCTTTGGAACGTAGTTGATTACCTTGATACCGAACGGTAGCCCGATGATGGTGAGGTTCAGGACGTAGGCAACGCCCAGTAGAACGCCGGTGAGCCACCATCCGACGACGATGAACCAGATTCCCCGAACAACAAGGGATGGGCTGTCGTTGCCCACTGTCAGGCAGCGTCGTATGCGCGCTGCTCCTCTCGGATGGTGTTGGCGACGTCGCTGTACTCCGGGACACCCGTCCAGGTAATCTGGTCGTTGCTGGCGGTCTTCAGCGTAATCGAACCGTGACTGAAGACTCGCTCGATGATGCTCTGCGACGTCGTGAGGCTCTGAATGTCAGGAATCCGGTACTCCCGACTCTGCTTCGACAGCAGGCCGACCGTCGCCTTGACACGTTCGTCAGTGACAATATATCGTGACTGCATCCTCGAGATGGCAACGTAGCCGAAAATAACGCCGCCAGCCACGATGCCGCCGATGCTCTGACCCGCGGCTCCGAAGAGCAGTACAACGACTGCTAACGCGATCTGCCAGGACCAAACCGCCCACCCCGGACGGCGATTCTCAAGTACGCTCTCGTTTTGCATCAGATCGATTCCATCGGTCGATGCTTGGTGCTGTACCGTTTGGGTGGCAGTCTCCCCCATGACAAGCGGTCTGGCATTACCGGTTATTAAAACTTATGTTGTTTTTCTGTACAATCTCTGAAATCTGTTCAGTTACGCACAGGTGGGCGGAGAGCCCCGCGTGGACCAGTAGCCGGGCCGAAGACAGCGTTGACCCGTCTGTCGTAGTAAGTAAAAGTGGTCTCGTCGTACTCATCTCGTCGCTAATTGAGCGGTTAGCGGACGACTTCTCTCTGATCGGCCAGTCACGGGGTGCCGCTTCCGTCTGGCCACAGCGTTCGCCGCCTGCATCGTCAGCTGAACGGTCCCAGCGTCGCGCCGGTCGCCACTCGCCGTCGCCACTGACCTCCGAGTCAATGCGCATTCCGGGGCGACCGGCGCCGACGACATCGACGACTCGCCCGGGGTCGAGAAGATGGCGTCACAACTACAGCAGGTATCGCTCCCTGTTCTCGCTCATGTCGACAAAGGAGTCGGCGGCGTCGACCAGCTCTTCGGCGGTCGAGGAGCCGAAGCCGAACACCTCCGTTCGGACGCCCTCGTGGCGGAGGTGGGTGCAGAGCCGCTCGAAGTCGCCGTCGCCGCTGCACAGCACGACCGTATCGACCCTCGAGGCCAGCGTCACCGCGTCAAGACACATCCCCAGGTCCCAGTTGGCCTTCTGGCTGCCGTCCGGGAACGTCTTGATGTCCTTGATCTTCGTCTCGAAGCCGATGTCCCGCAGCGCCTCGAAGAACTCCTCCTCCGAGGGGGAGTCGGCGCGGATGACGTAGGCGATGGCCCGGACCAGTTCGCGGTCGCCGACGGCGGCGTCGAGCAGCTCCGTGTAGTCGATGTTCCGCGAGTAGAGGCTGTGGGCCGAGTGATAGAGGTTCTGGGAGTCGGCGATGACCGCGACCCGCTGGTCGTCGTGAATCGGCGGCATACCGGCGCTCGGTCGGCCTCGGCCAAAGGCCTTCGTATCCGGCCGCGTCGCCGCTCGCCGGGGACGACGTCGCCCGTCACCCCGCTTCGGAGCAGTCGTAGTAGCCGAGCGCCGCCCGAAAGTCCGCCTCCGTGCCGACCCGCAGCCTGCAATCGTCGGTGACGCCGACCGTCACCGTGTCGCCCTCGACGACCGCCGGGCCGTCGTGACGCGGCGCCCGCCCGGTCGCCTCGCCGGCCCACGGCCCCGGTCCGGTCTGGTCGGCGCCCTCGACGTCGGCGAAGCCCTCTCCGTCGATTTCGAGTCGGTCAGCCGGCGCCGGCTCGCCGCCGGCGTGTTCGACGACGACAATCCGGCCGTCGTCGGTCGTCCGCTCCCCGAACTCGAGTTCGACGTCCGGCCGGGTGTCCGTCGTGTGTCGGTCCGCGAACCCCGGCGCCGCGACCTGGACGCCGAGGAACCCGAGGAGGAACAGGAAGACGACAGCGAGGTTGAGGCCCAGCACCCACCCGGTCCCCTCGGTCGCCGGGGCGACCCGCCGGAAGAGCAGCCCGCCGCCCAGGACGGCGGCGACCCCGGCGACGGCCGCCACCAGCCGGAGGAGTCCGGTCTCGACGACGGGGACCTCCTCGACGGTCCAGAGGAGCGCGACCGGCGCGACGACCGGCACCGCGACGGCCGCGAGGGCGGCGGCGCCGTAGACCAGCGGGTGGCCGTGCTCCCGGGCGAGCGCCGCCGCGACGCCGACCGGGACGACGACGTACAGCAGCACGACGACGGTCAAAAGCAGGCCCACGACCACCTGGCCGACCCAGACCTCGGGAGGCGACGCCGACGGGTCGGCGGAGAAGATCACGGCGCCGACGACGCCGCCCAGCGCGCCGACCAGCAGCGTCAGCCCGCCGGCGAAGGCGAGCAGGCGGCGCCGCGGGGTCATGGGAACAGCGCGAAGGTGACGAGCCCGACGAGCGGCGCGACGAACAGCGTCAGCACGGTCAGGTACGCCAGCGTCGCCCGCCGCTTGAGCGCGTTGTCGGGGAAGACGTCGCCGGCCAGCCGGTAGCCGACGTACTCGAGGGCGCCGGCGGCCGCGAGCCCGACGAGGGAGGCGACCGCCGCCGCGACCCGACAGGAGACGGGCCCGCAGGTGGTCGCGAACTGGACGCCCTCGGGGTACGCCGGCTGGACGCGGGCCGCCTCCGCGCGGGTCAGGCCGTTGGCCTCGACCCACTCGATGACGGGGTGGTCGTCGGGGAGGTTCTCGATCCGGGCGGTCGGGTCGTCGGCTATCACTGCCGCGACGAGGTCCTCGCGGCCGTCCTCCCGCAGCAGGTGCGCCACCGCACACGGCGTTCCGTCGTCGCCGACGAACAGCGGGACGCGGCCCGGGCGACGGCGATTCCTCGGGATGTCGCCGCGCTCGCGGTAGTCGGCCAGCCGGTCGAGGTGGCGGCGGCGCCGGCGCCGCTGGGCCGGCGTCAGGTCGTGGTCGGCGTCCCGCAGCGCCCGCTCGGTTCGGCGGAGGTGCTCGCGGATCCGTGCGTCGTCGACCGCCCGCCGGGCGCGGTCCACTGTCGCCACGCTGGCCGGCACCCTCCGACCCCGCTCCGCACCCCTGTGGCTGGCTGCCATACTCCGCGGTCCGCTGCGAGAATAAAAAAGCGTTGTGCGCCCTACTGGAAGCCGCGGATGGGCTGGGCCTGCGTGCTCTCGTCGCCGGCGTCCTGCAACTGCCGGGCCAGCTCCTCGCGGGCGGACTGTATCTCGTCGGCCTGCTCGACGAGGGCGTCGGTGTTCACCTCGAGGTCGGCGATGGGTCCGACGCCGCCCTCGAGGACGACCCGTGCGGCCTCGGGGTCGGGGAACTGCGGGTCCGTCTGGACGACGAGCCCGACCGCGTCGAGCCCGACCCGGTCGGCATGAGCCAGGAGCGCCCCCGTCGGGCCGGTGACGAGGCCGTTCTCCCGCGGCGGGACGACGCCGGCCTCCTCGACGACCGACGTCGCCTCGCCCGTCGCGACCCCGTACAGCTCCGGGACGCCGTCCTTCTCCTCGGCGAGGCCGCTGAGGTACAGCGGGAAGACGTCGTTGTCCTCGAACCAGCCGGTGATGCAGTCGGCGAAGGTCGGCGCCCCGGACGGCGAGACGGGGACGTCGCTCTGGAGGACCAGCAGGTCCCGCTCCGCGTCGGCGTACAGCCGGACTGGCGGCAGGACGTCCGACCGCTCGCCGTGGTAGACGGCGACGTCCGGCAGCCCCTCGCAGTAGATCGACCCGTAGAGGGCCATGTCGAACTGCTCGACGAGGTGGTCGGCGGTGATCTTCCCGACGAGGCCGGCGCCGGGAAGCCCCTCGACCAGAACGGGCGAGTCGAGGTCGACGTCGTCGGCGTGGACCTGGACGTGGGCCATGTCTGGAGACAGGGACGGCGTCGTGTTAAGGGTACGCCACCCCGCCCCCGGCTCTGGCCTCGCCCCGGCCGACGGCGCGAAGGCGGCCGACGACCGACACCGACAAGCCCGCGGGCGCCCGACGACGGTCACATGGACCCGCTCGCCAGGTACGAGCCGCTCGTCGACGACGCCGAGGCGTTCCGCGCGGCCTGCGAGCGGCCGCTCCCGTCGGTCGTCCGGGTCAACGGCATCAAGGCCACGCCGGACCGCGTCGCCCGGGCCTTCGAGGCGGCCGGCGTCGGCTTCGAGCCGGTCGGGTGGCACGACGGGCTGTTCCGCCTCGCCGACGACGTCTCGCCCGGCAACACGTGGCCGTTCGTCCACGGCTGGGTGTACGGCCAGGAGGAGGTGTCGGCCGTCCCGGCCCGCGTGCTCGACCCCGCCCCCGGCGAGCGCGTGCTCGACCCCTGCGCCGCGCCGGGCAGCAAGACCACCCAGCTGGCGGCGCTGATGGACGACGAGGGGCTGCTGGTCGCCAACGACAGCAACCTCGGCCGGCTGTCGGCGCTGCGGTCCAACGCCGAGCGCTGCGGCGTCACCAACGTCGCCGTCGCCAACACCGACGCCCGGCACCTCTCGCTGAAGCCGTTCGACGGCGAGCCGTTCGACCGCGCGCTCGTCGACGTCCCCTGCTCCTGCGAGGGGACCGTCCGGAAGAACCCCGATGCCCTCGAGGAGTGGTCGCTGAGCCACGTCGAGGGGATCGCCGGCGTCCAGCGGGCGATTCTCGCCCGGGCCGTCGAGGTGACCCGCCCCGGCGGGACCGTCGTCTACTCGACCTGTACGTTCGCCCCCGAGGAGAACGAGGCCGTCCTCGACGGCGTGGTGGCCGACCACGACTGCCGGCTCGTCGAGTTCGACGTCGAACTGGAGCACGTCCCCGGGGTCACCGAGTGGGACGGCGAGCGCTACGACCCGTCCGTCCGGCGGGCCAAGCGCATCTACCCGCACCACAACGACACCGGCGGGTTCTTCTGTGCGAAGCTGGAGGTGGGGGCGTGACCCGCCGCGAGAACGACGGCCAGGTCCTCGACCGGCTGCCGGCGACGGCCGACGAGCGGGTCGTCGAGGGCCGGGCCACCCGCCGCGAGGTCGTCGGCTGGTGGGTCGACCGCTTCGGCCTCGAGCCGGCGACGTTCGACGGCCACACCTTCTGGGAGAAGGGCGCCGGCAAGGTGTGGGCGTTCGCGGCCGACGTCGGCTCGCCGGCCGACGTCGAGGCGCTGGGGATGACGTTCCTCCGGACCCGACAGGAGCACTGGAAGCCGACGACGGACGCCGTCCAGCGGTTCGGCCGCGGGGCGACGCGGAACGTCGTCGTCCTCGATGACGCCGACGCGCGGGCGTTCCTCCGCGGGGAGACGACCGACCCCGACTGGGACGGCGACTGGGGCTACCTCGCCGTCGCCCACGAGATCGCCGGCGACGTCGAGCCGGTCGGGGTCGGGCTCTACCTCCACGGCGAACTGCGCTCGCAGATGCCGAAGGGCCGCCGTCGCGAGCTGTGACCCGGTATCTCGTCGCCGACACCCACTTCGGCGACGCCGAGGCGCTCGACTTCGCCGGCCGCCCGTTCGGCTCCGTCGGCGAGATGAACGACGCGCTGCTGTCGGGGTGGAACGGCGCCGTCGACGCCGACGACGAGGTGGTGTTCGTCGGCGACCTCGCGGTCCCGTCGGAGCCGACGACGGTCCGCCGGTGGCTGAACCGCCTGGACGGCGAGTTGACGTTCGTCGCCGGCGACCACGACGGCGGCGCCCGCAGGAGCCACGCGGTCGACGCCCGCGAGTCCTACCGCTTCGAGGCGGGCGGTCGCCGCTTCCGCTGTGTCCACCGCCCCGACGACGCCCCGCCGGACCGCGACGGCTGGCTCGTCCACGGCCACCACCACGACATCCGCCCCGACAAGTACCCGTTCCTCGACCCGGACACCCGCCGGGTGAACGTCGGCGTCGAACTCCTGGGGTACGAGCCGCTGTCCGTCGGGGAACTCCTCGAGTACGTCGAGGCCGGCCGCAGATACCGGCAGCGGCCGGGCTGAGCGTGCGGCGCGCCCGGCGGCGGTCGCGAGGCGACCGCTACGTGACGTTGCTCGCGAAGAATCGGATACCCGGCCATCGCTACGAACGACGGGGGTCAGTCGTCAGTTGCGGACGAGGTTCGTCGCGCGGGGTCCCTTGGGGGACGATTCGATGTCGAACTCGACCTCCTGGCCCTCTTCGAGGTCCGGACCGCCGACGTCCTCCATGTGGAAGAACACGTCCTCGTCGTCGTCAACGTCGTCCGCGTCAGTCGAAATGAAACCGTAGCCGCCAGTGTCGTTGAAGAAGTCAACCTTACCGTTTGCCATTACAAACAAACGTAGGGTAGCACGCGGGATAACCCTTCCGAGAGTCGTGTTCGCACGGCCCGGCGGCAGGGGGAGGGCCGTGGGCGGCCGTCTCCGGGGGCAGATATATACGCGGCGGTCGCCAGCGGTGAGACGCACCGCCATGAAATCGTGCCACAGCTGCCAGACGGTCATCGACGAGTATCTCCTCGACAAACGACTCGAACCGCTGCGCGAGCTGACGGCCGACGAGTTCAACCTCTGTGCGGACTGCGTGACGGTCGCCGCGGACGCCTGCGTGAAGTGCGGCGGCGGCGTCTACGTCCCCCGCGGGGAGACCGCCGTCCCCGACTACTGCCCGGCCTGCCGGTCGGACCTCGTGGCGCGCACCGGCCACGACCCCGGCTGGACGCGCGGCCACGTCTCGAACTGAGCGGCGCTCCGACGCCCCGCCGGCAGTCACTTCTCCCGGACGGTCCCGCCGCCGAGGCCCTCCCACTCGACGCGGTAGTCGAGCGCCGACAGCGCCGCGCCCGCGTCGTCGATGCCGTGCTCGGCCAGCAGTTCCTCGGCGGCCGACAGCTCCATGCCGGCCTCGACGTCGTCGGCCAGCGACGCCAGCACCGACGGCCGGACGAGCGTCCGGCCGACGCGGTCGTGCTCCGGGAAGGTCGTCGCCTCGAGGACCGACTCGGGGACGCCGTGGTCCTCGGCCAGCGCCGCCAGCGTGACGACGTCGGCGTCGGGCGTCAGCTCCTCCGGCACCGTCTCGGCGCGCTCCTCGCGGAGCCGCCGCTCGTACGGCCGCAGCGCGTCCCGGACGTCCTTCAGCCGGACCGTCCCCGAGTACGGAATCGCGCGGTGGCCCTCCCGCTCGATGTCCTCGCCGACGCCCAGCGACTCGTCGTAGGCTACGAGAAAGGCGACGTCCTCGAGGTCGGCGAAGCGGGAGAGCTTCTTCTCGACGTACTCGGGCGTCCAGAAGCCCATTATCTCGAAGAAGACCCGGAAGTCGGCGTGGGCGTAGTCGAAGGCGAAATCGGGGATGACGACGTGCTCGCCGGCAGCCAGCGGCTCGGGCTCCCGCAGCAGGTCCCACTCGAGGTCCAGCGCCTCGAACCGGGCGTAGAAGTCCGACTCGACGCCGCTGTCGAACGTTGGCTCGGCGACGGGGTCGGCGCCCGGGACGGCGACGTCGCCCGTCTCCAGCCGGAGGGTGCGCTCGGTGCCGCGGTCGTCGACGGTCGCCTCGAGGTGCCACTCGTCGGTCGCCGCGACGGTCCGCAGCAGCCGCGCGAACCGGGTGCCGTAGCGCCGCGACCGCCGGAACAGCGCGTCCGGACCCGTCACGACCACGTCCCGGCCGGCGTCGGTCCGGCGGATCTCGTACATCAGCCGGAGCCGCTTGACCGCCGACACCAGCGCCTTGGGGTCCGACGACCGGACCCGCACCGCCACGGCGTCGAACAGCGCCGTCTGCGCCAGCGAGAGGTCGTACTGCTCGCGGAGGCTCGCGGGGTCGTAGTCGGCGTCCACGGCGACGAGCACCTGCTCGTCCTCGCGGTCGGCGAACAGCGAGGCCGCGACGTCGTCGGGGTCGGCGCCGAGGCGGTCGGCCGCCGCCGACAGCGCCGCTTCCCGTTCGGCCTCGGTGACGACGCCGCCGTCCTCGGCTGCCTCGAAGGCCGCCGTCCGGGCCCGTCGCGGCTCCACCGGCGCCCGCGTCTCGAAGGCCGCCTCCCGCTCGAGCAGCTTCGCGAACCCGCGGACGAGCTTGAAGTCGCCGGCCTCCCGCTCGAGGTCCGTCAGCGCGTCGTCCAGCGTCGCC
>JAHENN010000007.1 GCA_018609665.1 Haloarculaceae archaeon
GACCGGCTCGGGTCGCTGGCCGGCGACGCCCGCGGCGTCCTGACGGCGGCGCTCGACGGCGAGACGACGGCGGCGCTGGAGCGCCGCGCTGCGCTCCGTCCCGAACTCGACGCCCTCGACCGCCGGCTGTACGACGACGGCGGAGAGGCGGCGTACCTCTACGGCCGGGCCGTCGAGGGCGTCCGCCGGACCGCCGAGAACGGCGGCAACGTCGCCGAGGCCCGCGCGCTGCTGGACGTCGGCGACCGTTGAGGCCGGTGCCGTTCCTCGGAAGGGGAGCCGCTCACCCCGCGAGCGGCACCTCGGTGGTCCGTTCCCAGCCCTCCTCGTCGACGACGGTGACGGAGTCGTCGTCGAAGACGTAGAGGTAGTCGCCGACGTAGGCGGTCCGCCGGACCCGGTCGTCGGTCGTGACGGTCGTTTCGACGGAGAGGCCGTCGGTGTAGTCGAAGACGTAGGCCGTCTCGCCGGTCGGCAGGAAGAACACCCCGTGGCGGCGGTCCATCAGGAACGCGTGGTGGCTGTCGGCGACCGCCGACCACCGCGCGTCGAGAATCCGGTCGGTCTCGACGGTCGGGGCCGAGGGGTCGGAGACGTCGAAGACGACGAGCTTCACCTTGCCGTCTTCCTCGCCGATGCCGAGCACGCGGTCGCCCGGGAGCGGGTGGAGGTACGACGAGAAGCCGGGGAGCTTCAGTTCGCCCGCCAGTTCGGGGTCGTCGCCGCTCAGGTCGACGACGTGGAACGGGTCGACCCGGCGGAACGTGACGACGTAGGCCTTGTCGCCGACGTAGCGGACCGAGTAGATGCGCTCGGTGACGCCCATCCCTTCGACGGAGCCGGTCACGTCGAGCGACTCGTCGAGGACGTACAGGTCGTTCTCGCTGTCGGCCCCCATCACGCCGGGGACGGTGGTGGCGACGCGGAACTCGCCGTCGTCGACGTCCGCCGAGAACTGGTTCAGCGGCCGCCCGGGGACCGACCCGGTCGCGCCGGCCTCGACGGTCGGGGTCCCGCCGTCGACGCCGTCGACGTCGAAGGCGACGATGCCGGTGCGGACGAACCGGCGCTTGTTGTCGGCGGCCCACGCCCGCCTGTCCTCGCGGAGCGCCCGTTCGGCCTCGCGGCGCTGCCCCTCGGGGAGGCCGGCCAGCCAGGACCGGACCGCCCGCCGGAGCTCCGTTCGCGTCGCCCGCGGACCGAGGTCGTAGCCCCGGATCTCCGCGACGCGGTCGAGCGTCTCGTCGTCGAGGCGGTCGGACTGGTTCTCCAGCAGGAACTCGGCCATCAGCTCGCCGCGGTCGACCTGCTGTGGGTAGGTCACGTGGACGGCCCCGGGGGAGACGTGGACGACGGTGTTCCCGCCCGCGCCGACGAACGACGCGGCGTCGTCGACCGAGCCGTCGGCCGGGTCGAACAGCGTCACCGTGTAGGTGGTGTCGACGGGCGTCGGCTCGGTGGGGTGGTGGACCCCGGTGCAGGGCACCGAGACGCCGTCCATCGGCTCGACGGGACAGGGCTCGCGCCGGTCGACGCCGCCGGCGGTCACGAGGTAGACGGTTCCGGCGTGGAGCCGGGCGGTGACGACGCGGCTCGACAGCGCCTTCGACCACGTCCGCTCGGGGTCGGCGCGGTCGGAGACGTCGTAGCCGACGACGGTCTCGCCGGCGAAGACGACGAGCGTGTCGCCCGACAGCAGTATCTTCCCGGAGACGTCCAGCCGGCTGGCGACCTCCGGGGCGGCGGGGTCGCTGGTGTCGATGAGCCGGACGCCCTCCTCGCGGTCCGGCCGGTCGCGTTCGCGGTCCTCGCCCGGTTCCCGGACCACCCCGGAGCGGTCCCGCGGCGAGTAGTAGACCGTCTCCGGCGTCGTCTTCAGGACGTCCGGCTCGTCGACGCCCGCCACCTGGACGTTGGTGTCGGAGGCACGGCGCTCGCCGCCGCCGTCGCCGCCCTCGACGGGCGCGTCCTCGACGGCGGTGGCCTGCGGCGCCTCGGTCTCCACGGGTTCGGACACGGGCGCGGGCGTCCCCTCGTCGACGACCTCCCTGTCGTCGCCGGCCTCCACCTCCCGGGCGGCGCCGTCACCGCTCCGGAACGCCCGACGGGGCCGGTCGGCCGACCGGAGGTACGAGCGGAACTCTCCGGCGGAGTCGAACGTCGACACCGCGGGGTCATCGTTCGTCGGAGTGCTTTCGGCTCGGTCCGGCGACGCGACGTCCGCCAGGACGACCGCGCCGGCGCCGCCGGCGACGATGACGACGGCGACGGCGGCGGCCACCTGGACGGGGGATAGCGAGGCGGTCCGGTCCATGTCCCTGCCTACCGCGGTCGCGAATAAACACCTCCGCTACGGACAAAGAGCCGTTTTACATACCGCCCGGACGCCGGCCGACCCGGGCGGCCGGGGCGACCGTCCGGTCCGTCCGGGGGTTCGACCCGAAGCGACGACGGCTCCCGCCCGCTGCGACTAGCCACGCTTATTATGGAGAAACCACTCAGTTAGAGAAGTACGATGATGGAAACAGGGGGTCCGGCGGCACGTGTACTGTTCGTTACCGACCGGCCCGACCGGTGGCAGACGGCGCGGTCCGCGCTGGAGGCGCGGGACGACCTCTCGGTGACCACCGCGGACGGGGTCGCCGGCGTCGACGACGTCGGCGCCGACGTCGACTGCGTCGTCGCCACCCACGACGAGACGACGGACGGCCTCGCCGTTCTCGAGGCCGTCCGGGAGCCGGCGCCGTCGCTGCCGGTCGTCCTGCTGGCGGAGCCGGACGACGGCCGGGTCGCGAGCCGGGCCGTCTCGGCCGACGTCTCGGAGTTCGTTCCGGCGTCGGACCCCGACGTCGGGTCGCTGCTGGTCGACCGCGTCGAGGCGGCCGTCGTCGACCGGCGGCCGGCCCGCGACGGCGGCGCGGTCCCGATGCCCATCGACGACGTCGGCATCCGCGAGGAGCTCCGGCTGAAGGAGCGGGCCATCGACGAGGCGCCGGTCGGCATCACCATCACCGACCCGAACAAGCCCGACAATCCGATGATATACATCAACGACGCCTTCGAGCGGCTGACGGGCTACGACAAGGCGGAGTCGGTCGGCCGCAACTGCCGGTTCCTGCAGGGGGAAAACTCCGACCAGGAGGCCATCGACGCGATGCGGGAGGCCGTCGACGAGGGCGAGCCGGTCTCCGTCGAGCTGTTGAACTACCGGACCGACGGGGAGCCGTTCTGGAACCGGGTCGACCTCGCGCCGGTCCACGGCCCCGAGGGCGAGGTGACGAACTTCGTCGGCTTCCAGACCGACATCACCAACCGGAAGCAGGCGGAGATGGAGGCCAAACACCGCAAGGCCGAGCTGGAGCACCTGCTGGTCCGCATCGACGGCCTCCTGCAGGACGTCACCCGGGCGCTGGTGCAGGCCGGCTCGCGGTCGGAGATCGAGACCGCCGTCTGCGACCGGGTGGCGGTCGTCGACACCTACGAGTTCGGCTGGGTCGGCGTGCCGGACTTCTCGACGGAGACGCTCGTCGTCAGCGAGCGGGCCGGCGAGTGGTCGCCGTCGGAGGAGGCCCTGGCGGTCGACCTCTCGACGCCGGAGCCCGGTCCGACCGTGACGGCCTACGAGACCGGCGAACTCGAGGTCGTCAGGGACGACGACGCCCTCGCGGCGACCGCCGACGGAACCCCGTGGCTCGACGCGGCGGGGCTGTCGGGGATCGCCGCGGTGCCGCTGTCGTACGGCGAGACCACCTACGGCGTGCTGACGCTGTACACGACGGACGGCGACGCGCTGAACGAACACGAGGCGGTCGTCCTGGAGGCGCTGGGGCGGGCGGCCGGGACGGCGATCAACGCCCTCGAGCGGGGCCGCATCCTCGCCTCCGACAGCGTCACCGAGCTCGTCCTCGAGACGACCGACGCCGACCTCTTCTTCGTCGACGTCTCGGCGACGACCGGTTGTTCGCTGGAGTTCCAGGGGTCGGTCTACCGCGACGACGGCTCGGTGCTGATGTTCTTCACCACCGGCGCCGACGCCGGGGCCGTCCGGGACGTCGCCGACGACTCCGCCGACATCCGGTCGGCGACGCCAATCCACGAGTACGACGAGACCACCCTGTGGGAGTTCGGGGTCACCGACGACTCCATCACGGCGACGCTGGCCGAACGCGGCGTCAAGGTGCAGTCCATCGAGGCCGACAACGGCGCCGCCGAGCTGTCCATCGAGCTCCCGAAGGAAAACGAGATCCGCGACATCGTCGGGCTGATCAAGGAGCGGTACCCCGAGACGGAGCTGGCCGCCCACCGCGAGCGGGAGCGGCCGCCGCAGACGAAGCGGGGGTTCATCGCCGACCTCAGGGAGCGGCTCACCGAGCGCCAGCTGACCGCGCTCCGGAAGGCCCACGTCAGCGGCTACTACGAGTGGAACCGCTCCGTCACCGGCGAGGAGCTGGCCGAGTCGATGGGGATCGACCGTTCGACGTACCACCAGCACCTCCGGGCCGCCGAGCGGAAGCTGACGGAGGCGTTCTTTGAGCGGGCGGTCTCCTACGGATAGGCCGTCACCAGACGCCCTCGCGGCGGTCCATCCACGTGACGACGGCGACGTGCGGCAGCGTGAGGACGGCGATAAAGACCAGATACAGCCCCGACAGCTCCGCGGGCGTCGACGGCGACGCCGGCACGAGCGCGCCGAAGCCGACGAGGAAGCCCAGCGCCAGGACGGTCAGCGGCGCGGCCTCGCGGGCGAACCGGCGGAGGCCGCTCCGGACGGCGGTCGTCCCGTCGGCGGCGACCACCCGGAGGACGTGCCTCAGGGAGTGCCACGCGCAGAAGTAGACGCCGACCGCGGCCAGCGGCGGCACCGTCAGGAACAGCGTCCACAGCAGCGCCGTCTCGCCGGCGTCGACCCGCCAGCCGCGGCGGTCGTCGGCGGCCGCGCGGCCGGCCAGAAGCGTCGCGACCGTGACCGCGAGGAAGGCGGCGCCGCCGACGAGCCGCGTCGTCGGCGCGAACAGCCACGCCGCCGTCAGGTCGGCGCCGAACAGCTCGACCCAGGTCGCAACGACCTCGCGGTAGCGGCCGGGAAACGCAAGGAGCGGGACGAACATCGGCAGTCCGCCGCGGACGAACAGCGTCGCCGCCCGCAGCGCCGGCGACCGGAGGTGGTCGGCGCCGACGAAGGCGGTCAGCGCGTGGACGTCGCCCTGTCCCCAGTGGAACCACGTCATCGCGATGAAGAAGGCGGCCGCCGGCGCCGGCGCGACCAGCCACAGCGCGGCGTAGGCGCCGCCCAGAACGAGGTAGACGACGCCGACGACGGCCATCGACGCCGGCAGCGACCGGTCGCCGAGCCGCGCGGGGACGAGGTAGTCGACCGCGCCGTGCGGCAGCCCGAGGACGACCACGCTGGCCGCGAGCGGCAGATACCGCAGCGTCGGCCCGGGGGCGACCCCGACCAGCGCCGACGCGACCGACAGGGCGACGACGAGCCCGCAGGCGACCCAGGCCGGCCGCGTTGCGACCCGGTCGAAGGCGGCCCGTGCGGCGCCGACGGTCGTCACCCCCATCGTTCGACGACCCACTGGAACAGCACCAGTCCCTGGACGACGAAGAGGTTGGTCACGGCGAAGAACAGTGCCTCCTCGACCGGCAGCCCGACGAGCTTCAGCCCGACGGTGTGGGTCTCGGAGATGTGCCAGATGCCGGTCGCGATGGCGACCCGGTCGGCGACCCACAGGTACAGCGTCGGGGCGGCGACGCCGAGGGCGACGACCCGGCGCTGGTACCACAGCTGCGGCGCGCCGACGACCCACTGGATGAACAGCACGGGCGCGCTCCATGCGAGGATGGCCCCGAGGTAGAACGTCGGCAGCGACGTCAGCAGCCAGGCGCCGAGGACGCCGAGCCCGACGGCGGCGCCGCCGGCAGCCAGCCGCGGCCGGACCGACAGCGCCTCTATGTCGACGAGCTCTCGGGGGGAGTCGGCCGCCTCGCGGAGCGGCTCCGGCGTCGGCCAGCCGTCCCGCAGCGTCAGCTGGCCCAGCCACAGCGCCGTCACCACCGGCTGCAGCAGGAAGAAGAGGTACTCCCCGAGCGGCGCCAGCCCGAACCGGACCAGCGTCTGTCCGTCGCCGTACCCCCACACGCCCTCCGCGATGAGGTAGTTGTCCCACGGCGTCGTGTAGACGACCGCCAGCAGGGTGACGACGGCGACGCCGACCCAGTAGTCGTGGTCGCCGACCGACCAGACGGTCCGGCGGGTCGTCCGCGTCCGCGAGACGACCGCCGCCGCGGTCAGCATCGACAGCACCGGCACGATGAACGCGACGTGGAACTGGAGGTAGGAGGGGCCGGTCACCACGGGCCACCACGGGCCGTCTGGTCGACCCGGAGGTCGGGACGTCGCTCACGAGCGGGTGGCAGCCGGCGGGTGGGGCGTGTCGTCGTCATGGTGTCGGTCGTCGGTCCTCGTCGGTCAGTCGGCGGGGTAGCTCGCCCCCGTCGCCGCGTCGGCCGCCCGTCCGGCGGCGTCGAGGGCCTCGTCGCTCGACAGCAGGACGTACCCGAACGCGAGCTTAGCGATTAGGTCGAGCGTCATAAAGCCCGCGGTCTCGAGGTAGAGGCCGGTCAGGCCGGCGCCGTTCGTGCCGAGGAGCCACCAGGCCGGGTAGCAGAGCCAGACGACGGCGACGAGGTTCCGCAGCGACACGAACGTCTCTCGTAGCGCCGCCGGCTCGGCGTCCGTCCGGGCCGTCAGCGGGCCGAACAGGAGGTACAGCAGCGACAGCAGCATCACCGTCGAGACGCCCCACCAGAGGAACGGCCCGCCGACGGGAACGTAGGCGCCCGTCCCCGTCGACAGGGTCGCGAGCACGCCCGTGGCGACCATCAGCCCGTCGAGGCCGACCAGCAGCGCCAGCCGGCGGCGGGTCGCCCCCGCCAGCAGCCCGAGCGCGATGAACAGCAGCGGCGTCGTGAAGATCCAGTCCGTGTAGCGGGCCCAGTAGATGGTGGCCGGCCGACCGCCGAACTCGACGGTCGTGACGCCGAAGCCGACCGCCATCGCCAGGTAGTTGACGAACGCCGTGGCGGTGGCGAACAGCACCACGACGTAGAACTCCCGGCGCCGCCGGTCCTCGACGCCCCAGCCGTCGACGAGGAAGTAGAGGGTGCCCGCCA
Organism: Haloarculaceae archaeon; assembly: GCA_018609665.1. Taxonomy (GTDB): domain Archaea; phylum Halobacteriota; class Halobacteria; order Halobacteriales; family Haloarculaceae; genus Natronomonas. Next base: position 7,180 of record JAHENN010000007.1, read on the forward strand.
GCATGCCGGCCGCTCCGAGCCACAGCCACACCTCTTCGCTCCCGAGGACCGACATCATGGTCGAGAGCTACTCGTGGACCACTCTTCAATCACCACCCCAACTGGTTTGGATTCCGGCGCCGTCGCCGGGTTCGCAACGCTCTTGAGTCGCGCCGCGGAAGCGCCGGCATGGACGTCGGCGTCGGAAGCGAGAACCCGGTCAAGCGACGGGCGGTGACGGCGGCACTGGAGCGGCCGGACGCGACGGTCGAGGCCGTCGCCGTCGAGTCGGGCGTGAGCGAGCAGCCGACCGGCCACGCCGAGACCGTCGCCGGCGCCGAGACCCGCGCCGAGCGGGCCCTCGAAGCCGGCGACTACGACCTCGGCGTCGGCATCGAGGGCGGAGTGGCCGACCTCGACGCCGCGCCCGGACTGTACCTCGTGATGTGGGCCGCCGTCACCGACGGCGACCGCCTCGAGCGCGGCGCCGGCCCGGCCGTCCGCCTGCCGGCAGCGATCGCCGACCGCGTCCGGGACGGCGAGGAACTCGGCCCCGTGATGGACAACGTCCTCGAGGAGTCGGGCGTCGCC
>JAHENN010000008.1 GCA_018609665.1 Haloarculaceae archaeon
CGCCGCCCTGCCGCTGCTGGCGGCGACGACCGGCCGGGTGCGGGCGGCCGTCGCGGCCGTTCTCGTCGTCTCGGCGGGGTTCGTCGCGGTCCGCCGCCGCATCCCGGCCGTCGCCGACCGCCTCCTCGACGGCGCCCGCTCGGACATATTACCACTTAGATTGTGAATTAACCACCTTTTACAATTAATACTAAATGCGGCCGGCGACGACTACCGGCTCGTACGGACTCCCCAATGTCATCCGAAATCTGCCTGACGTCGTCCGACAGCGAGGTCCCGTCCGAGCCGGAGTCGGCCCGCGCCGTCGCCCGCCGCCAGCTGCGGCGCGCAGCCGGGTTCGTCGACATCGACCCGAACGTCGTCGAGCGGCTCGAGGACCCCACGGCCGTCCACGAGGTGACCGTCCCCGTCGAACGCGACGACGGCACCGTCGAGACCTACACCGGCTACCGCGCACAGCACAACAGCGTCCGCGGCCCGCACAAGGGGGGCCTGCGGTTCCACCCCGACGTGAGCCGCGAGGAGTGCATCGGGCTGTCGATGTGGATGACCTGGAAGTGCGCGGTGATGGACCTGCCGTTCGGCGGCGCCAAGGGCGGCGTCGTCGTCGACCCCACGGAGCTGTCGGCCGACGAGGCCGAGCGGCTCACCCGGCGGTTCACCGAGGAACTCCGCCCGGTCATCGGGCCCAACACCGACATCCCCGCCCCCGACATGGGCACCGACGCCCAGACGATGGCCTGGATCATGGACGCCTACTCGATGCAGGAGGGCGAAACCCGCCCCGGCGTCGTCACCGGGAAGCCGCCGGTCGTCGGCGGCAGCTACGGCCGCCAGGAGGCGCCGGGTCGCAGCGTCGCCATCGTCGCCCGGAAGACCCTCGACTACTACGACCGGCCGCTGTCGGAGACGACCGTCGCCGTCCAGGGGTTCGGCAGCGTCGGCGCCAACGCCGCCCGCCTGCTCGACGAGTGGGGCGCCGACGTCGTCGCCGTCAGCGACGTCAACGGCGCGATCTACGACCCCGACGGCCTCGACGTCGGCGCGATCCCGACCCACGAGGAGCGGCCGGGGGCCGTCACCGAACAGCCCGGCGAGGTCGTCGACAACGAGACGCTGCTGGGACTCGACGTCGACCTGCTGGCGCCGTGTGCGGTCGGCAACGTCATCACCGCCGACACCGTCGACGACGTCCGCGCCGACATCGTCGTCGAGGGCGCCAACGGCCCCACGACGTTCGAGGCCGACACCGTCCTCGCCGAGCGCGGGGTTCCCGTGATCCCCGACGTGCTGGCCAACGCCGGCGGCGTGACGGTGTCGTACTTCGAGTGGCTCCAGGACATCAACCGCCGGGCGTGGTCGCTGGAGCGCGTCAACGAGGAGCTCCGCGGCGAGATGGAGACGGCCTGGAACGCCGTCCGGGACGCCTACGAGCGGGCCCCGGAGGCGACCTGGCGGGACGCCGCCTACGTCGTCGCCCTCGAGCGGCTGTCGGAGGCCCACGAGGCCCGCGGGCTGTGGCCCTGATCACGACGACGGCCGTCGACGGCGACAAAGGGTTCTCCCGTCCGGGCGCCCTCGCGGCGGTATGGACACCCGCTCGAGCCGGTTCCGCGTCTTCCGCGTCGTCGACAGCGTCCGGCACCTGAACCTCTACGACGTCGAGGCCGCGCGGCTCTACACGGTCTACGAGACGGGCTACCCCGACCGGCAGGCCGAGGTGGACGCGCTCCGGACGGGCGACCTCGTCGAGGCGACGCTGTCGGGCGACCCCGACGCCGACGAGGAGCCGTGGCGGGTCGAGACCTTCGAGCGCGTCGGCGGCGTCGAGATGTCGTTCGCGGTCGACGCCGACCCGCCGGCCGTCGCCGGCGACCTCTGGAGCGACGACCAGGAGTCGCCGACGTACGCCGTCCTCACCGAGGACGACGAGCCGGTCGGGGCCTGTCTCGTCCAGCCGCGGGAGCCGCTGCCGAACGGCGCCTTCGTCCCCAACGTCGTCGCCGGGCTGGTGCCGATGGAGTCGGAGCTCCGGTCGGTGCCGGGCGTCGACGCGCCCGCTGCCGAGGCGCTGTTCGTCGACCCCGACCCCCCCGACGCGACGACCTACGCCGCGCCGTTCGGCGTCGCGATGCTGTTCACCGGAGCGGCCGAGACGCTACCCGCCCGGTTCCGGGAGGCGTACGACCACGCCCCCGCCGCCGACCTCGCGTTCGACCCCTACGCGGTCTGACCGGGCTACAGCAGCGTCGACCCGACGTGGACGACCGGCACGACGACCAGCAGGTACGCCGCCGCCGAGGCCGCCCAGTCGCGCTGGATGGTGCCGACGCGGTGCGGCTCGACCCGCGACCGCGGCAGCACGACCACGATGAAGAAGCCCACCATCAGCACGAACAGCACGAGGTCGGCGGCGGCCGTCGCGACGATTCCGGGGCCGACGAGCCCCTCGGCGACTAGCAGCAGCCAGACGAACAGCGGCCCCGTCAGGAGGCCGGCGACGTAGTGGACGACGGCCGCCAGCCGGCGGGGCGCCTCGTCCGGGTGCGTGTCGGTGAGCACCCCCGACGCCACCAGCGGCGCCGTCTCGCCCTCCGGCAGCCGCGGCATCACCGCGTCCATGACGGCGACGCCGAGGCCGGCGGCGACGAGCCCCAGCGCGAACCGCAGCGGTACCACGAACTCGCCGTGCGTCGACAGCGGCTCCATGTCGCGGCGTAGACGCGACCGCCGAATAAAACGGCCGAATCAGTCGTCGGCGGGCGCCGGCGCCGGCTCGTCGGCCAGCAGCCGGTCGAGGGCGTCCACCATCGCCCGCACCGACGCCGCCGTGATGTCGGCGTCGGAGGCGGCGACGGTGACGCTCCGGTCCCCGCGGGACATCGCCACCTCGACGGTCACGACGGCGTCGGTGCCGCCGGTGATGGCGTCGACGTGGTAGGAGTCCAGCGTCGCCGCCGTGCCGCCCAGCGCCTCCCGGACGGCGGCGATGGCGGCGTCGACCGGCCCGGAGCCGGTGCCGGAGGCGACCCGCTCGTCGCCGTCGACGTCGAGCCGGACCGACGCCGTCGGCGTCCCGCTGCCGGACGCCGCGGTCAGGTCCAGCAGCTCGACCCGGCGCTCGCGTTCGCGGCCCTGGACCTCCTCGGCGACCGTCAGCAGGTCGGCGTCGGTGACGCGCTTGCCGCGCTCGCCGAGTTCCGTCACGCGGGCGACCACCTCGCCGAGTTCCTCCTCGTCGACCTCGACGCCGTGCTCGGCGAGGGCGGCCGCGACGCCGGCCCGGCCGGCGTGTTTCCCGAGGACGAGCCGGCGCGTCCGGCCCACCGTCTCCGGCGGGTACGGCTCGTACATGGCCTCGTCCTTCAGCGTCCCGTCGGTGTGGATGCCGGACTCGTGGGTGAAGGCGTTCTCGCCGACGACGGCCTTGTTCGGCGCCGGCGAGACGTCGGTCGCCGCGGCGACCGTCTGTCCGAGGTCGTACAGCGCCTCGGTCTCGACCGTCTCGACGCCGTAGCCGTGCTCGAGGGCGACGGCCACCTCCTCGAGGGCCGCGTTGCCGGCCCGCTCGCCGACGCCGGTGACCGTCGCGTGAACGAGGTCGGCGCCCGCGGCGACGCCGGCCAGGGCGTTCGCCGTCGCCAGCCCCAGGTCGTCGTGGGTGTGCACCGACGTCGGACCGAGCGCCGAGAGCCGCTCGCAGAGCTCGAAGGTCCGGTCCGGCGTGGCGTGCCCGACGGTGTCGGGCGCGCAGACCCGGTCGGCGCCGGCCTCGAGGGCCGCCCCGAGCAGTTCCTCGAGGAACCCGAGGTCCGCCCGGGAGCCGTCCTCGCCCAGCACCTCGACCCACAGGCCGTGGTCCGCCGCGTACTCGACGAGCTCGACGGTGTCGGCGACCACCTGCTCGCGGGAGGTGTCGAGCTTCTCTTCGACGTGGCGGTCGCTGGCGGGGACGACGAGGTTGACGCCGTCGACGCCGCAGTCGACGGCGAGGTCGACGTCCCGCCGGACGCCGCGGGCGAAGCTCGTCACCCGGGCGTCCAGCCCGGCGTCGGCGACCCGGGAGATGGCCGCTCGCTCGCCGGCGCCGGTGCAGGCGCTGCCGGCCTCGACGACCGCGACGCCCGCCGCGTCCAGCCGGCGGGCGATCTCGACCTTCTCCTCGGCCGACAGCGACACGCCCGGCGCCTGCTCGCCGTCGCGGAGCGTCGTGTCCAGAAGCCGTACGTCGCGGTCGTCGAGCGGGGCGCTCGCCGGGTGGGCGGCGAACGGCGTCCGCGTCTCAGAAGCAGTCGAACCGTCCGATTTCTCGACCAGCCGCCGCGTGGCGACTTCCTCTATCCTCTTGGGGAGTCATCACCACACACGATGCGAGGGGGAGATATGAACCTGCGGGTTGGCACAATCGTTCCGGGCGGTCACAGCCCCTCCACGCGGACGGCGTCGCCGGCCGCGACGCCGTCGGCGGCGCCGGCGGGGAGCTCGACGACGGTGTCGGCCCGCGCCCGCCCCAGCCCGGTCCAGGCGGCGAGCCGTTCGACCCGCCGGACCTCGCCGTCGACGAGCCAGAGGGCGTCGATGTCGAACGGCACCGCCACCATGTGCAGGCTCCGCTCGCCCGCCCCGTCGAAGGGGAACACGAGCGCGCGGTCGTCGGGAATCGACCGCCGGAACATCAGCCCCAGCCCCTTCGAGACGAGCCCGTCGGCCACCTCGACGTCGCTCGCCAGCTCGCGGACCTCCGCCCCGGCCTCGTGGACGACGCGCACGCCGGCCGTCGGTTGCCGCCGGACAAAAGCCTCCCGCCGGGCGGCTCAGCGGCCGACGACCCGGTCGACGTCCGGGGTGACGTCGAAGTGTCTGCCGCCGCGGGCGACGTCGACCCCGAAGAACAGCATCGCGGCCGCGCCGAAACAGGAAACGACGAACAGCGCCGCCTCCGCGGCCGAGGCCGAGCCGGCGACGAGCGGCCGGAGCAGCCCCGCCGGCAGCAGCACGGCGAGCAGGACGTACGTCGCGGCCGCGAACCACCGCCACGGGACGGTCACCGGCCCGACGGATAGTTCGGCGAGGCTACCGGCGGCGACGGCGGTGACGCCCGCCGCCAGTAGCAGTCCGACCTGCGGGCTGCCGAGCGTGTCGACCCCGAAGACCGCGAGGAACGCCCCCGCGAGCAAGAGGTCGACGGCTCCGAGGTGGCGGAACGACGACTGCTTCACGTCCGCACGTCGGCGCCGGTCGAATTATGCGTGTCGCCGACCCGAGCGTTGAAATCCGACGATACCTCATCGGCGGTATGGAGAAGACGCCGCAGGGCACCTCGGTCGGCGTCGACGACCCCTACGAGGTCGTCGAGCGGTGCGACCACCTGACCGACGACGGCCGCTGCCGGTACGCCGCCGAGCACGGCCACCACGACCCCGAGTTCGCCCGGAAACGGCGGGCCGACGACCTCCGGTGTCCGGTCGTTGCCCCTGACGGCGAGACGGGCGGAGCGGGCGACGAGCGGAGCGACCCGGGGACGGACGCGTGGGACTGGCAGGACTGCCCGCACTTCCGGGCCCGCCAGCGCTCCCGGGAGTGCGTCCGCTGCGGACTCGAGGAGCGCCGCCTCGCCCACGACGACGAGCGGCCGCTGCTGGAGGAACACCACCTCGAGTACCGCGACGACGACCGCAAGGAGTTATCCCACGAGATAACGATTTACCTCTGCCGGTGGTGTCACGCGAAGATCCACGACTCCTGGGCGCGGGTCGACGACGACGCGAACCCGGACCCGGAGGCGCTCGCCGAGCGGGAGGCCCGCCGGGGGCGCGAACTCGAGGAGGCCGGCTTCGAGTCGGCCGCCGAGCGGTACGGCGACGACGCCCACGAGTGAGCACGGGCGAGCGGCGGGTGGGAGAATCGCCTGCCCGCGTCCGTCGGGTTTATATCCGTTCCCGGACGTTAGGCGATACCATCGGGCATGTATCTCTATCCGTCGGAAGCGTGGCTGGACGAGTACACCCGGCTGCTCGACGAGAGCGACGCCCTCGACGACCTCTCCTCGGACGTCGGCGGCGAGTTCGCCGGGAGCGTCCACCTGGTCGTCGCGGACCTGCCGCTGTCGGAGACGACCGTCGAGGACCTCCCGGACGACGTCGTCGGGGACGTCCCCGAGGGGCTCCGGGAGGGGCTTGCGGACGTGCCGCTGTCGGAGCTGCCGTCGATGGTCGGCGACGGCGTCCGGCCGAAGCTCCCGGCGTCGTCGCGGGCGCTCCTGGAGCAGATCGAGACGAACGTCGTCGACGGGGCGCTGCACGTCCTGCTGGAGCTCGACGGCGGCGACTGCGCCGACGCGGAGGTGCTGACGGCGCCCGCGAGCCGGGACCCCGACTTCACGATCCGCGGGAGCTACGGGACGTGGCGCGACGTCGTCGACGGCCGGCCGTCGGAGTCGGCGTTCCTCACCGGCGACCTCCGGGTCGAGGGCAACCGGATACGGTGGCTCCGGTACGCCGCGATGTTCCAGCTGCTGGGCGAGGTCGCCAGCCGGGTGGAGACGACCCACCTCTTCGAGCGGTCGTCGCCGTCGCCGGGGAGCCGCCTCGTCGACGAGGCCGTCCGGCACCCGGCGGCGGTCCACCGGGTCGTCCGCCGGCAGACGGTCCGGACGCTGGGGCTCTTCTAGTCGACGTCGAACTCCTCGGGCGGGCGGCCGGCCTCGTCGAGCACCTCGTCGGCGACGAGTATCGGACAGTCCACCCGCAGCGCGACCGCGATGGCGTCGCTCGGGCGGGCGTCGAGGACGACGTCGGTCCGGTCGCCGTCGGCGTACCGCTCGGCGTCGATCTTCGCGAGGAAGGTGTTCTCCGAGAGGCCGTCGATGCGGACGCGGTCGATGGCGCCGCCGAACTCGGTGAGCATCTCGACGAAGAGGTCGTGTGTCAGCGGCCGGTTGAACGGTCGCTCCTCGAGCGCGTGGGAGATGGACTTCGCCTGGTCGGCGCTGATGAAGATGGGCAGCGCCTCCCCGCGCGCCCGAAGCACCACGACCGGAGCGCCCTCGTCGCCCCCGTCGTCGACGCTGATTCCGAGGCCGTGCACGCTCGCCTCGTTTGTCATCGTTCGAAGGTCGGGGGTCCGGCACCAAAGGCTTTCGCGTGGCCGCGACCAGTCCCCGGCATGGCCGACCAGTACGTCGTCGCGGTCAAGCCGTCGGCCCGCCGGACGAGTCGCGCGGCCGCCGAGTGGGTCGCCGAGCGTGGCCCCCACCGCCGCTTCGACTCGAAGCGACTGGCCCGCGAGTGGGCCCGGACGGCCAGTCCGCAGGGACACACCCTCTGGATACAGGACGCCCACCCGCTCGACGCGGGGCCCGCCGACGGCTACCTGCTGGCGCGGCGATACCGCGGGCGCGAGCCGCCGCCAGGGGAGCAGGCGTCGCTCGGCGACTGAAGCCCGGCGGAAGAACGGGGGGGAACGAAAGGGGAAAGGGGA
>JAHENN010000009.1 GCA_018609665.1 Haloarculaceae archaeon
CCAGCACCCCCCGGTCGGTCGCGGCGGCCTCGACGGCCTCGTTGACCGCCTCGACGTCGGTCGCCGCGACCGCAAGCGCCGGCTCCGTCCGGTCGAACCAGCCCGGGACGTCCTCCGGGTCAGGCGCCGCCCGCACCGTCTCGGCGCCGCCGTAGTCGTCGGCCGGCAGCGCCGGCCCGACGACCACCACCGACGCTTCCCGGGCGAACCGCCGGGCCTTCCGCGCGCCGACGCCCCCGCCGCCGAACACCAGCACCGTCTCGCCGGCGAAGTCGTGGAACAGCGGGATCATGACTCGGTGTTCGCGTCGGCCCGCTCGGCCATCCGGATGCCGGTCTTCTTCAGGATGCGCGTCGAGAACAGCGTGTCCCAGTCGTCGTCGCCGACGTCCCAGTGTTCGGCCATCGTCTCCCGCACCGTCTCGATGCGCTCGGCGCTTTCGGCCTCCGAGCGGCCGTGGGTCATCGCGAAGAAGTTGTACGGCCACACGCCCTCGTGGCGGGGCCGCTCGTAGCAGTGCGTGACGAAGTCCAGCGAGGCGACCGCCGGGCCGACCGTCTCGACGACGTCGTCGGGGACGTCCCAGACGGTCATGCCGTTCTCGGTGTAGCCGAGCGCGTAGTGGTTCGGGACGACCCCGACCCGCCGGACCTTCCCCTCGGCGTCGAACCGCCTGACCGTCCGCCGGACCCACTCCGGGTCGGCGTCCAGGGCGTCGGCGACGTCGGCGTACGGCGTCTCGGTGACCGGCAGGCCGTCCTGTATCTCGACGACCAGGTCCCGCTCGGCGGGCGTCAGCGTCCCGCGGTCGACCGGCTCGACGTCGGGGCCGAGCCCCGAGCAGTCGACGTCGCCGTCCGACACCGGCCCGTCGAGCAGGAACTTCGCCTCGACGCGGAACTCCCGCTGCTTCGGCAGGTTGTACGTCTCCTGGCCGGTCTCGGCCTCGACCTCCGCCAGTACGCGGTCGACGGCGTCGGGGTCGGCAACGGAGACGACGAACCACATGTTCAGGTGCGGGTGTTCCCGCTCGTAGTTGTGGGCGACCTCGCGGTGGGCGTTGACCTGCTCGGCGACCGCGTCGAACCGCTCCTCGGGGGCGTGCATCGCCACCAGCGTCGCGGCGCCGCCGATCTCCCCGGCGTCGATGAGGGCGCCGAACCGCGTGAGGGTGCCCGCCTCGTCCAGCTCGCTGACGCGGTCGAGCAGCTCGGTGGCGGTGACGTCGACGCCGCGGTCCCGCAGCGCCGCCGCCGCCGGCTCCCACGGCTCGGCGACGACCGGGAAGCCGCCCTGGAAGGCGTTGACGACCGCCCGGTCGAGTCGGTCCAGCGTGGCGGTGTCGCTCATTACCGTCCGATTCGGGGTAGCCAGTCATAAGCCGTCCGTTCCCGGCGGCATCGGCCGGCCGCCGGTCGGTCAGTCGCCCTCGACGCCCGTCGCGTCGAACCCCAGCTCCTCGACGCCCTCGACGATGGCCGCCTGGTCGGCGCCGGCCTCGTAGTAGAACACGACGTCGTAGGTGCCGTCCCGCATGAGCTGCTGGCACTCCCAGACGAACTCGTCGCCGTCGAGCGTCAGCCCCTGGTGCTGGTTGACGCCGAAATCCGGGTCGTCGTTGCCGGAGTAGACGTACGTCTCCGCCGGGTCGAAGCCCGCAGCCTCGCCGATGACGTCGCCGATATCCAGCGTGGCCTGGTGCAGCGTCGGCTCCTCGGCGCTCGTCAGCTCCGTCCGGACGATCACCCCGTTCAGCTCGATCTCCCCCGGCTCCAGCAGCGCCTTCGTCCGCTTGTAGAGGTCCTCGTCGATGGGGTCGCTCATGTAGAGCAGTGGCTACGGAACCTAATACGGGTCACGGTCCGCGCCGAAGTTACTCCGCCCGCACCGCAGTCGTCGTGCCGTCGCCGCCGGCTACAGCCGGGTGAGGTTCGTCGCCCGCGGGCCCTTCTCGGCCTGCTCGATGTCGAACTCGACCTCTTGGCCCTCCTCGAGGTCCGGACCGCCGACGTCCTCCATGTGGAAGAAGACGTCCTCGTCGGACTCGTCGGTCTCGATGAAGCCGTAACCGCCGGTGTCGTTGAAGAAGTCAACCACGCCTTGCGCCATTGCATCCGACGGGTGGACGTGCCGGTATAAAAACCCTGCGACAACTCGGAACGGCCGCCGCGTTTATCGGTGACGGCGGCGGGACGTCCGTCGTGTTGCCTCGCTCGCGGACGGCCGGCACGACCAGCAAACTCATTTGGCTGGCCCGTGAGCCCACGGTAGATGCTGTACGGAGTTCGGCGGCGGCTGGAGGGTGTCTACGAGCGGCTGCTCGAGCGGGAGGTGTCCGGAGCGCCGACCCACGTCGCGGTCATCCAGGACGGCAACCGGCGGTACGCCCGCGAGCAGGGCGCCGAGACGACGGAGGGCCACCGCGCCGGCGCCGACACTACCGAGCAGGTGCTGCGGTGGTGCGGCGACCTCGGCGTCGAGGAGCTGACGCTGTACGCCTTCTCGACGGAGAACTTCGAGCGCCCGCCCGACGAGCGGGAGGCGCTGTTCGACCTCATCACCGAGAAGCTCCGGTCGTTCGCCGACCGCGAGGAGGTCCACGACCGCGGGGTCCGCATCCAGGCCATCGGCGAGGTCCACCGCCTCCCCGACCGCGTCCGGGAGGCCGTCGCCTACGCCGACCGCCGGACCGCCGGCTACGACGAGCTCCGGCTGAACGTCGCCCTGGCCTACGGCGGCCGCGCGGAGCTGCTCGGCGTCGCCCGCGACGTCGCCCGCGAGGCCGCCGCCGGCGACCTCGACCCCGACGCGGTCGACGTCTCGGAGGTCGAACGGCGGCTGACGACCGGCCCGACCCGGGCCGTCGACCTCATCATCCGCACCGGCGGCGACGAGCGGACCTCGAACTTCCTCCCGTGGCACGCCAACGGCAACGAGGCCGCCGTCTACTTCTGTGCGCCCTACTGGCCGGAGTTCTCCCGGGCGGACTTCCTGCGGGCGCTGCGGACCTACCAGTCCCGCCAGGAGTCGTGGCGCCGGACCCGCGCCCGCCGCGCGGCGGCCCTGCTGCGGGCGGTCGGCGACGTCGAACTGACGGAAGCCCGCCGCGTCTTCGGCCGGTTCCGGGACCGCGCCGGGGACGACGAGTCGGTCGACCTCCTCGATGTCGAGACCGCGGACTGACACCGCCATCTTTCGTCGGGGTTCCTCGCGCCGTGTGCTTCGGCACAACGGAGGGTGTCGTAGAACTATTCCCAGAGGGTTACTTCCACTCTCACCTCAGGTTAGAGACGACCGTATAGACTCCAAGAGCTAATCCCGTAGATTAGTTACACAGTAAAAATATCGTACTCTATTTCGTCGTCGCGAATTGCGATAAAAAGACTTTTTTCCTGACTACCTGGCCAGTCGTATTCTCCACGAAGAGAACCTGTTTCGGTAGTAATCGTCGCAGATTCCTCCATCAGCGGTACCTCCTCCCAGCTTGTATCTTGACCCACCGGTAAATCGAATTCGAGCTGCCGTTCATTTTCGCCAGTTTCGACGTTTATAACCCCTTCTACCCTTTTGTCTTGCTCATTCTCAAGCGAAATATCTTCTGCCGACTTCCCAGCAACCGGAGGAGGAGTTTCGGTTTCAGGCTCTTCAGTCGGCGTTTCGGACCCCTCCGTTGGAGTCTCGGACGTATCGGTCGGGGTATTTGTAGCGGACTCGTTGTTCTCTCTACCCGAGTTGCCACTGATTTGGGTGGTCGTACAGCCTGCAAGTGCTGCCAACGAGAGCCCTAAAAATCCTCTTCGTTTAGCCATGTATTTGTGTATCGGATACCTGCACGAATATTTTATTCTCTACTTCGTAGAATATTGGTGGCTGCAACCGACGTGAAGTTAGAGCCTCGGCGTCGGTCTGAGAGACTATCACAGCTAAATCCGTGCTTCTCGTGGAGGTAGATGTCGTGGTCGAGTAACCGTGTTTCTTGAATCAAATAGCGGAAGCTTATCCGGTCGAGCACGACCCGCACGTACCGCTGCTTGGCGTCGCCGCGGTCGTCTGAAATGCCGGCCATGTGCGCCGGTTGCATCCGCCGCCGTCGCCACAACAAGTCAATATACTCTATCGAACGGTTCACGGCCAGTCGGACTGGGTATGTGAACCGTTTTATGACACGCTACCTACCGGCCGAATCGCCGCTGGCGCTCCTGGTAATCCCGGACGGCCCGCAGGAAATCGCGGCGGCGGAAGTCCCGCCAGTTGACGTCGGTGAAGTACAGCTCCGAGTAGACGGACTGCCAGATGAGGAAGTCCGACAGCCGCTCGGCGCCGGTCTTGATGACGAGGTCCGGCGGCGTCTGGAAGACGAGCCGGCGCTCG
>JAHENN010000010.1 GCA_018609665.1 Haloarculaceae archaeon
CCTCGAAGCTGTCGGCCACCGTCTCCGAATCGTCGTGCCGGTACTCGATCGATCCGCCGTTCAGGTCCGCCTGCGTAAACGTCTCCGTCGAGGCGAGCGCCGAGCCGGCCGCCGTGTCGTAGAGCGTCCCGTTCACCGGTGCCTCCGTCAGCGTGTACGTCAGACCGGAGGGGCCGCTCTCCACGTCCGTCACCGCAAGGTGGCTGTCCGTGATCGTGCTATCGGCCCCCTCCGCCACCGCCCGACCGGCGTTGACCGCCACGCGCGGGGGGTCGTTGACCGCGTCGACCGTGAGCGCGAAGGACTCCGTGCTCGCATTTCCGTTCTCGTCGGTGGCGGTCACGGAGATTTGCGCCGTTCCGCTTGAGTCGGCCACCGGCACGGCTTCGATCGTCCGGTCCGTCCCGCTGCCCGCAAGGGTGAGGCTATCGACCGGCACGAGCGCCGCGTTGCCCGAGCCGGCCGACAGAACGAGGTCCGAGGCCGCCGTGAGGTTGTCGCCGACCGTGAAGGACAGCGCGCCGGTCGTTTCGTCCTCGTCGATCGTCTGGTCGGCGACCGCAGAGATCGTCGGCGGGGTGGTGTCGGCCGTCTCGTTCGCCACCGCCCGATCAGAGAGGCTCGCGGCCGCGTTTCCGGCCCGGTCTCGGACAGGGGTCGTGCCCGGCACGTAGTCGAGCCGCACCTCGTCTCCGGCCTTCACCGCCGAGGCAAGCTCCAGCGCGACCGCGTTCCCCTCCACGTCGGCAGACGCGACGGTCCGGGCCGAGTCGTTTGCCCGGGCGGCGAAGCGGCCCGGGGCCGGCACGGAGCCGGTGTCCAGCATCTCGTCGTAGGTGAGCGTGAGGCTCGTGGTGTCGATGCGCGCTGCCTGGAGGGCCGGAGCCGTGTCGTCGGTCTTGAGAAGGGGAGGACTGGTTGTCGTCGTGGCGTTGCCCGCCGAATCGGTCGCCGTCACGCGAAGGGCGTAGGTCGGGCCCGCCGCCACCGCGTTGCTGTCCGGCGCCGACAGGTCCAGGGGCACCGCCTTGGTGGTGTCGATCCCGCCGTACCCGCTGTCGTCCGCGTCGAAGCGGGCCTGCGCCTCCCCCGCCTCATCGATCAGGCGAACCTGGAGCACATCCGGCCGGGGCTCGTCGTAGCTGTAGCCGACCTCGACCGTTTGGGTCGTCTGGCGGAAGGTCGAGTCGGTTGGGCGATCGATCGTCAGTGCCGCCGGGGCCGTCCCGTCGGACGTGGCTACGCCCTCATTCGACCGGGTGCCCTCGTTGTCATTTCCGTCGATGGGCACCACCACGTAGTAGTAGGTGGTGCCGTCGGTCAGTCCACTGCCCGGATCGGTGTAGGCGTAGCTCGCGCTGTCGTCGTCGGGGACGGTTGCGATGTCGCTGTAGTCCCCGCCCTGTGTGGTTGATCGTTGCAGCGCGTAGGTCGCCGTTCCGTCGTCGACGTCGTTCCAGCCAACCTCGATGTCACCCCCAGGCGCTGCGGTCGCCGTCAGGACCGGGGTGGGGGTTGGGGGCCGCGTGTCCACGACGTCGAAGGATTCGCTTTCGGCGCTGGTCAGGCCACCGGCCACCGCCTCCAGCGTGTAGCCGCTTGCCGCCGCGTCAAGGATCAGGTCCTCGAACGTCGCAATGCCGCCGGTGGCGCCCTGCGTGAGGGTGCCGCTGAGGGTCGCGGCCCCACCGGTTGGGTCCGTCCCCAGCGATATGCTCACCTCGTCGGTCGCGCCGGTTACCAGGTTGCCGAAGGCGTCCTCGACCCGCACCTCCACCGGCGGGTCGACCGCCAGTCCCTTCTCCGCCTTCGTGGGCTGTTGCCGGTAGGCCAGCGCCGCAGCCTCGGCCGGCCTCACCTCGAAGGGTTGCGACTGCGCGCTGGCGTCGCCGGCCACGTCGGCGTCGGCCCCGTCAATCGCAAACGCTAGCTCGTAGCCGGCCGCCGCCGCGTTGATCTGCAGGCCTGCGAACGCCGCCACCCCGTTCCCGTCGGTCGTGACCGTCGTCGCGCCCCCGTCGAACGCGTATCCGCCCGTCTCACTGACGGTCACCTCCACCCCCGACACCGGATTGCCGTTCGCGTCGAGCACAACTGCCGAAGGGGTCCCCTCGCTTGACGGCCCCTCAATCGGCTGGCCCGCCGTCGCATCCCCCGGCTCGGCCGCCACTGCCACCGACGCGGCCGGGCCCGCCTCGAAGGTCACCGTCGGCGTGTCGCTGAGGGCCGTCCCGTTTGCAGTTACCTCCACGGTCACCTCCTCGGCGGTCGTGTTCGTCAGATCCGCCTCGTAGGTGCCGGCCGTCTCGGTCTCGCTTACCGGGCCGTCGAGGCCGGCGTCCCCGCTGAGGCTTACGCTGAAGCCGCTCCCCGTCAGGCCGCCAATCGCATTGCCGTTCGCGTCTGCCAGCTCGACCTGTAGGACCGCCGCGTCGGTGCCGTTGGCCGTGGCCGTGTCCGGGCGGACCGACACCGCCGACCGGCTCGCCGACACCGGTCCCGCCTCCACGTCGAAGGGGGCGGAGGTGCCGCTAATCGAGTTGTCACTGTCGGCGGTCGCCGTGATCTGCTCACCGGTCGCCGCGTCGGGGAGGGTCACCTGCACAGTCTTCGTTCCGTCGTCTGAAGTCGCAAAGTCGGTGCTCGTCGGGCTGATCGACTCGCCCTTCGACAGGCTCAGGTTCAGGGTCCCGCTGTAGCTGGGCACCACGTTCCCGCTTGCGTCCTCGACCGCCAAGTCGACGCCGAAGGGCTGCCCCGCCGCCTGCGGGGAGCTAATCGTCCCGATCGTCACCGCGTCGGCAGCTCCCGGCACGAAGTCGACCGTCGCCTGGTCCCCAATCGAATTAGAATTGACCGTGCCCGAAATCGTCGCTGTCTCCGACGCGTTCGTCGAGGCGGTAAGCGTCGCCTCGTAGGTTCCGTCTTCGCTGCCCGTGACGCCGGAAATCGTCCCCGCATCGGTCGAGAGGCCCACGTCGTCGCCCCCGCTCGTCAGGTCGTTGCCGAACGCGTCCGTCAGCTGCACCGTGATCGTGGCCTTCGAGGACCCGTCCGCCGTGAGCGAGTTCGTGCCTGCGGTAATCGTCGAATTCGACGCGTCGGCCGGACCGGGCGTGATGGCAAAAGCCGTTGAGGTCGCGTTTGACAGCCCACTGCTGCTCGCCGTCAGCGCGTATCCGCTCGCCGCCTCCTCCACCGACAGGTCCGAGAAGGTCGCCTGGCCGCTGCCGCCGGTCTGCGCCGTCGCTGTTCCGTTCAGCGTTGCCCCGTCGGAGATCGACAGGCTCACGTCCGTTCCGGCACTTGCCACCGCGTTCCCGTACTGGTCGCGGAGCTGGACCGTCACGTCACCAAGCGTCTGCCCCGCCCTCGCGTCGGTCGGCTGCGCCGTGAAGGCCAGTTGCGACGCCGGACCCGCCGTCGCCGTGGCCGCGAAGACCGCCTCGGACAAGCCGCTGGCGCTGGCGGTCACCTCGTAGGGGCCAGTCTTGTCCCCCAGCGTCAGGGCCACCGAGGCCCGTCCGTTCCCGTCGGTCGTCGCCGACGTGC
>JAHENN010000011.1 GCA_018609665.1 Haloarculaceae archaeon
CCGCCGCCGCGGTCGGCCGGCCGGACGAAGAGGTTGTGGACGACGCCGCGGTCGACGTCCTGGGCGTAGCCCTCGGACTCGGTGCCGAAGGTGACGAAGCCGACGACGTCGTCGTCGCGGGCGACGAAGGCGGTGCCGGCGGCGGCGTGACGGAGCATCGTCTCGCGGACGCGCCGGCGGTTGGCCGACGCGCGGAGGTGCGAGCCGTGGTCGCGCTGGCCGGCCGCCAGCTCGACCCACAGGGTCGTCACGGCCTCGGCGTTGTCGGTGTCGAGCCGTTCGAGGGCGTAGCCCGGCGGGGCCTCGATGTCGACGGCGTCGTCCATCCCGTTACCCCCGCAGCGCCTCGACGCCGGGGAGCGTCTCGCCGGAGAGCATCCGGAGGGCGGCACCGCCGCCGGTGGAGACGTGGTCGAACCCCTCGACGCCGAACCGGCGCATCGCCGCGGCGGTGTCGCCGCCGCCGACGATGCTGGTTTCCGCCCGGGTCGCTGCCTGGTACAGCTCCCGGGTGCCGAACTCGAAGCGTTCGTCCTCGAAGACGCCGGGCGGGCCGTTGAGGACGGCGGTGCCGGCCTCCTCGAGGATGTCGGCGTAGGCGGCGAGCGTCCGGGCGCCGATGTCCATGGCGGGCGACTCGGCGGGCAGGTCGTCGAGGCCGACCTCGGCGCGGTCGCCGTCCCGCTCGACGGCGACGTCGCGGGGGACGTACACCCGGTGGCTGAAGTCGTCCAGCAGGTCGCCGGCGGCCTTGACCGCCCCGTGGCTCCGCTCGTTGACGACGCCGGCCGACGCCGCCCCCAGGGAGACGCCGTCGGCCAGCAGGAACGCGTTGCCGACGACGCCGGCCGTCAGGACGGCGTCGGCCAGCCCCCGCTCCAGCACCGACCGGGCGACGCCGATGGCGTCGTCGACCTTCGCGCCGCCGAGGACGTACACCCGCGGTTCGGGGCTGTCCTCGATGGAGCCGAGCACCTCCAGTTCCCGCTCCATGACGCGGCCGGCGTAGGCCGGCAGCGCGGTCGGAAAGCCGACGATGGAGGGCTGCTTCCGGTGGGCGGTAGCGAAGGCGTCGTTGACGTAGGCGTCCAGCGCCGGCGCGAGCTTCGACACCAGGTGTGTCTCGGCGGCCGCCCCGGGTTCGAATGACATGTACTCCTCGGAGTAGAAGCGGGTGTTCTCCAGCAGGACGACCCCGCCGGGGTCGAGGTCGGCGATGCGGTCGCGGGCGGCCGCGCCGAAGATGGCGTCGCAGTAGTCGACCGGCGCCGCCAGCAGCTCGTCGAGGCGGGCGGCGTGCGAGGAGAGGTCGGCGAACTCCTCGCCGCCCGGACGACCCTGGTGGGCGAGGAGGACGACCCGGCCGTCCCGCCGGCAGAGCTCGTCGACGGTGTCGACGTGGGCCCGGAGCCGCGCGTCGTCGGCCAGCGTCCCCTCCGCGAGGGGGCTGTTGATGTCGACGCGCACCCCGAGCGCCGCCCCCTCGGCCTCCAGGTCGTCGAGGGTCCGTATCATGCATGGCCGTGCCCGCGGCGGGGAGATAGGCGTTTCCCTTGCGACGGAACGGCGGTGCCACACGGCCGTATCCGGGCATGAGTGGTGCTTCTTAATACGCTGATGCCCAAAATAACGAAGGTTTATTTAATATCCCGTGCCCCGGGTAGCTTGTGAGTCACACGTATGGGTGTAGCAGACGGATATAGGACGCGGGTCGGGGTGCTCGTCGAGAACCCCCTCTACGGGTTGCTCGCGTTCGTCGGCCTGTATCTGGTCGCCGACCTCATCCTGAAACTGGGTGGAATCGAGCTCGAGCTCGCCGGCGTCAAGGTGCTGGGCGGGTTCGAGCCGCTGAACAGCTTCCTGAGCAAGGTCATCAGCGGTCTCCTGCGGGGGCTCATCATCGGCCTGACCGGCATCGGCCTCTCGATGACCTACAGCATCCTCGGGTTCGCGAACTTCGCCCACGGCGACTTCATCACCGTAGGAGCGTTCATCGGGACGGTGACGTCGTACATCGTCGCGGGCGTAATCGGCGCCGCGACGTACGATATCGGAACCCTGGCGCTGCTGAAGATCCAGGCGACGCAGCTGGGGCTGGCCATCACCGGAGGGTGGGTAGCCTTCGCGGCCATCGTCCTCGGGCTCGTCGTCGCCGGCGCCGGAACCGTCGGCGTCGTCCTGGTCGTCGACCGGCTGGCGTTCAAGCCCATCCGGGACCGCTCGAGCGTCGCGCTGCTGATCACCAGCATCGGCGTCGCGCTCGTCGTCCGGTATCTCGCCAACTTCATCTGGGGGATCGAGAAGTTCACAACCAGCTCTCCCCTCGACGTGTGGGAGTTCTCCGTCACGCTCAGCAGCGGCGACGTCACGGTCAACGCACACGACCTCACCCTGCTGGTACTCGCGGTGTCGCTGATGCTCGGGGTCCACGTGCTGTTGCAGACCTCGAAGCTCGGCAAGGCGATGCGCGCCATGGCCGACAACAAGGACCTCGCCCGCGTGACCGGCATCCCGACGGAGCGGGTCATCCGGTTCACGTGGGTGCTCGGCGGGAGCCTCACCGGCGTCGCCGGCTACACATGGGTGCTGTGGCGGGGCACGTTCGGCTGGTTCGACGGCTGGCTGTTCCTGCTGCTGGTGTTCGCCGCGGTCATCCTCGGCGGCATCGGGTCGATCTACGGCGCGATGGCCGGCGGACTCGTCATCGGGCTGGCGCGTGACCTCTCGACGGTGTTCATCCCGAGCGCGCTGGCGAAGGCCTCCGCCTTCGCGCTGATGATCGTGGTACTGGTCGTCAAGCCGTCCGGACTGTTCGCAGGGAGGACGACAGCATGAGCGTCAGCGACCGGGTCCCGGACCGCGTTTCCGCGGTCAGGGACAGCGACCCGGCGATGATTCTCCTGCTGCTGCTGGCCATCTACGCGGTGTATCTGGTCCTCGGCAGCATCGCGGGGGTCGACCCCCTCTCGAACCTGACGTCGCTGACCCGGTGGATCGGCCTGTTCGCCATCGCGGCGCTGGCGCTGAACCTCCACTGGGGGTACACCGGCCTGTTCAACATCGGCGTCATCGGCTTCATGGGCGTCGGCGTCTACGTGACGGCCATCGTCTCCAAGGAGCCGATGGCGGCCGGCGGCGGTGCGGTCGGCGGGGCGGCCGGCGGGCTCGGGCTCCCGCTTCCGATCGGCATGCTAGCCGGCGCGCTCGCGGCGGCGCTGTTCGGCCTGCTCGTCGCGCTGCCGGCGCTCCGGCTGCGGGCCGACTACCTCGCCATCGTCACCGTCGCGGTCAGCGAGATTTTCCGGCTGTCGGTCCGGAACGGCAACATCGCGTCGTTCAACGTCGGCGGGCTGGCACTCGGCTTCGGCGGCGGCGACGGGCTCCAGCTCGACTGGGGCAGCGAGGTCGAGCTCCTCTTCGACGCCCTGCTGCTCGGCGGGGTCTACGACGGCCTCGTGAGGGCGGCGGAGCAGCTGACCGGCAGCCCGGTCACGGTCGACCGCGTCGGCTACGCGCTGATACTGCTGGCGTTCATGGCCGGCTACTACGCGCTGCTCCAGCGGATGGGCAACTCGCCGTTCGGGCGCGTCCTGAAGGCCATCCGCGAGGACGAGGAGGCGACGAACTCCCTCGGCAAGGACACCGACCGGTTCAAAATCGTCGTCTTCATGATCGGCTGCGGGCTGATGGGGCTGCTCGGCGTGCTCTGGTACATGAACGCCGGCGGCGGCGGCGGCTCGATCAACCCCACGCAGTTCCGTCCGACCATAACGTTCTATATCTGGGTGGCGCTGATCATCGGCGGCGCCGGCTCCAACACCGGCAGCGTGATGGGCGGGGCGCTGTTCGCCGCCGTCCTCTACCGCGGGCCGCGGTTCCTGCAGACCGTCATCGACGAGCTGACCGGCACGGACCTGAGCCGCTTCGCCCGGCAGACCGGCTTCGGCGAGGCGATGGCGCCCATCGCCGGGAGCTTCGACGTCTTCCCGCTGCTGCTGTACACCGTCACCAAGCTCCAGGACCTCCAGCTGCTCATCATGGGGCTGGTCATCATCTACCTGATGCACAACCGCCCGCAGGGGCTGCTCGGCCACCGGAAGGAGCAGGCCGCCGCCATCGAGCTGTCGCGGCCGGACCGCCGGTCGGGCGGCGACCGCGCGGTCGCCGCCGACGGGGGTGTCGAGGATGAGTGACACCGACATCGATGCGCCGGACGAGGCGGTCCAGGCGAACGTCCCCGACGACGCCGACGTCGACTACGAGGAGGCCGAGACGCAGGACTCCGAAACCGAGGAGGCCGCCAAACACGTCCCCGAGGCCGTCCCGCTGCAGGTCGAGAGCCTGACCAAGCAGTTCGGCGGGCTGACCGCCGTCGACGGCGCCTCCTTCGAGGTCGAGCAGGGAAGTCTGACCGGCCTCATCGGCCCGAACGGCGCCGGCAAGTCGACGACGTTCAACTGCATCACCGGCGTCCTCGAACCGACGGCCGGCGTCGTCCGGTTCAACGGCGAGGACATCACCGGGCTCGCCCCTCACGAGGTGGCCGACCGGGGGCTCGCCCGGACGTTCCAGATCGCCCGCGAACTCGGCGAGATGACCGTCCTCGAGAACCTGATGCTGGCGCCGATGGGGCAGCGCGGCGAGTCGCTGTGGCGGAGCGTTCTCCCGTTCACCCGCCGGTCGGTCGTCGAGGAGGAAGAGGAGGTGCTCGAGGAGGTCTGGGACACCCTGGAGTTCTTCGACATCGACCACCTCGCCGACGAGTACGCGGGCAACCTCTCGGGCGGCCAGCGGAAGCTGCTGGAGCTGGCGCGCGTGCTGTTGACCGATCCCGACGTGCTCCTGCTCGACGAGCCGTTCGCCGGCGTCAACCCGTCGCTGGAGGAGCGGCTGCTGGAGCACCTCCACGAGCTCCGGGAGCAGGGGTACACGTTCCTCATCGTCGAACACGACATGGACCTCATCATGAACAACTGCGAACGAGTCATCGTGATGCACCAGGGGAGCGTCCTCACCGAGGGGACGCCGGAGGACGTCAAGTCCGACGAGCGCGTCCTCGAGGCGTACCTCGGCGGGGAGGTGGAGACATGAGCACGGAGACGGGCGCCGCCAGCGGCGCCGCCACCGAGATCGACCGGTGGTCGGAATCGCTGCTGCAGGTGCGGAACCTCGACGCCGGCTACGGCGACCTCCAGATCCTCACCGACGTCGACCTCGACGTCCGCGACGGCGAGTACGTCACCATCGTCGGCCCGAACGGCGCCGGCAAGTCGACGGTGATGAAGTCCGTCTTCGGGCTCACCTCCCACATGGGCGGGACGGTGACGTTCGACGACTCCGACATCACCGGCATGCCGCCGGACGAGATCATCTACGAGGGACTCGGCTACGTCCCGCAGAATAACAACATCTTCGACTCGCTGTCGGTCCGGGAGAACCTCGAGATGGGCGCGTACATCCTCGACGAGGTGCCCGAGGACGCCCTCGCGGAGGTCTTCGAGCGGTTCCCCATCCTCGAGGAGCGGCAGGACCAGACGGCCGGCACCATGAGCGGCGGCCAACAGCAGATGCTCGCGATGGGGCGGGCGCTGATGCTGTCGCCCGAGATGCTGCTGCTCGACGAGCCGTCGGCGGGGCTGGCGCCGGACCTCGTCGACGAGATGTTCGAGAAGGTCGACGAGATCAACGACGCCGGGACGTCCATCCTGATGGTCGAGCAGAACGCCAAGGAGGCGCTGCGGCGCTGCGACCGGGGGTACGTCCTCGTCGACGGGAAGAACCGCTACGAGGACAGCGGCACCGCCCTGCTGGACGACGAGCAGGTCAGACGGGATTTCCTCGGCGGCTGACGCCGCCCCTGCCGTCGCGTCGAGACTTCTGCCGTGTGGTCGTCGTCCGGGAGCGTGTCGTCCGTCGCCTTCGCGCGTCTTCGCCACGGGCGACGCCCGGGAGCGTTCGCCTCGCACGGCCGGCAGCGGGCGACTCCGGTGCTCGCTCGGCGTAGCGGCGTCGGGTGCCGTCTCCGTACCTCTCGACCCGCCGGAAGGGGGCCAGGTGGCCCGGGACGGGTACGGTAGCGTTCCGGGACGGAGAAGGCACTCGCGTGGGGCCGTAGCAGAGGTCTGATACCGCCGGCGCCGCCGCTACGGGCGGGACGCCGAATAAAAAACGCGGGTATCCGGGTTAGATGTCGAGGTCGGCCTCGTTGACCTCGAGGGCGGCCATCTCGGCGGCCTGAATCATCGGACCGCCGACGGACGCGAGGTTACCCGACGACGGCAGCAGGATGCCGAGTTCGACCGTCCGACCGGGGTCGCTGCCCGGAATCTCGTCGGCCGAGGGGCCAGAGCCCTCGGGGTTGTCGCCCTGGAAGGACTGGGTCTCGACGACCGAGGTCGACTCGCTGTCGATGCCGTCGAACTCCCAGATGTCGTAGGCGGCGTTGGCGGGGTCGCCGGCATCGTTGAAGTTGACGTCCGAGGAGGCGCCCTGGTAGTTGACGTCCTCGCCGGCGGCGGCCATCTCGACGCCCTCGGGGAGGTTGTCGGGGGTGATCTCCGTCCCGGGCGGGTTGGCGACGTTGCGCATCTGGTCGCGGACGGCCGTCCCGTCGTTCTCGCCGGCGGCGACGTTCGCCAGGATGAGGACGGCGGCCGAGTCGTACGACTGGGAGGTGAACACGCCGGGGGACTCGCCGTACCGCTCCTCGTAGGCCGAGGTGAACGCCTCCTGTGCCGGACCGCCCGCGGCGGGCGCGGTGCCGGTGACGTTCGCCATCTCGTTGCCGACCTGGCCCGGCAGCGCGCCGTCGCGCAGGCCGTCCGGGATCAGGATCTCCTCGCTGCCGTCGCTGGCGGAGTAGTAGTCCCGGAAGAGCTGGACGCCGTCCTCCGGGTAGCCGACGACGAACAGCCCGTCGGGGTCGCCGCTGAGCGCCGTCTGGATGGTCGAGGAGTACGACGAGCCGCCCTGTGCGTAGGCGTTCTGGCTGAGCACCTCGCCGTCGAACTGGTTGACGAACTGGTCGTTGAGCTGCTGGCCGTAGTCGTTGTCGACGTACAGCGTCGACACCGACGAGGCACCGAGCCGCTCGGACATGACCTGGGCGTCGACGGTACCCTGGAGGATGTCCGAGGGCGCCGTCCGGAAGATGTAGTCGTTATCCTCGAGGTTGGTCACCGAGATGGCGGTCGACGACGGCGAGCAGCCGACGACCTCGTTCGGCGCGAGGACGCCGTCGGAGACGGGGACGTTGACGCCGGAGGAGGCGGTCCCGCACACCATCGGAATGCCCTGGCCGACGAGCCGCTGGGCGGCCTCGGTCCCGGCGTTCGAGCGGGTCTCGGTGTCCTCGACGGTCGCGTTGACCTCGAGACCGCTGGCGCCGCCGCCGTTGCCGTTGCCGCCGTCGGTGTCGGTTTCGCTGCCGCCGTCGCCGTTGCCGCCGTCGGTGTCGGTTTCGCCGCCGCCGTTGCCGTTGCCGGTACAGCCGGCGAGGCCGAACGATACGCCGGCGATTCCGATGCCCTTCAGCATGTCGCGCCGTCTCGCGTCACGTGACATACCCAACGGCACCGTCCGATGGTATATAAAACCTAGCCAAGGGGCGACCGGCGGACCGGCCGACTTGTATAACGAACCCCCTATGGCCGGACAAAAGCGGATTTTCAAGAATATCGGGTCGCCGGCCTCAGATCGGCGGGTCGACGACGCCGGACGCCGGCGGCGGCAGCAGCACCTCGGCGTCGGGGTGGCGGTCGCGCCACTCGCCCCACGTCGCGACCGTCGAGGGGCGGATCGGGAGCCGCTCTTCGGCCTTCGGGCCGCAGATGCCCTGTGCGAGCATCTGCGACCAGTATGAGCCGGTCCGGTCGTCGTACATCACGAGGTTGCCGCTGTTGGCGACGCCCGCGTCGGTGTCGGAGAACACCCGGCCGTCCTCGGCGGCGGCGGCCGTCCAGACGCGGGGCGGGGTCCACAGCAGCCCCGAGGCGTCGAACCGCGCCGGGGCGCCGTCGACCACCCGCTCGGCGACCATCCCGCTGCGGCAGATCGGACAGTACGTCACGAGCACCGGGCCGCCGAAGTCGTCGTTGACGATCTCGTGGACGTTCAACAACGACAGCGGGTACGCGCGTGCGGCATCGCCGTCCGTCAGGCCGATGACGGTCGACGTCGCCTCGAGCGGCTGGTAGCCGTCCGGGTCGGCCGGCCACGCGTCGCCGGGGCCGAACGCCGGGTCGTCGATGGCCACGATACCCGACGGAGAGAGGTCCTCCTCGCAGATGGTCGGCGGGACGCCCTGCTCGGCGAAGGTCAGCGTCTCCACCTCTCCGTCGTCGCCGCCGTCGCTGTCGTCGGGCGCCTCCTTGCCGGCGTAGCCGGCGACGCAGCCGGCGGTCGCCGTCACTGCCCCGAGGGCGGCCACCACGTCTCGTCGGCGCACGTCCGTTCCGTGGGACCGACCGACAAAAACCCCTCCCCGGTCGTGCGCGTCGCAGAATCAGACGGCGCCGGTCAGGCGTGCTGCTCGACGTCGACCTCCCACATGCCGTTCGCCCGCATCGCCTCGCCGACGGCGGCGTGAAAGTCGACGATGTCCTCGAACTCCTCGTCGTCGACGTGCTCGAAGATGTCGGCGACGCTGACGACCTCCTCGTGGTTGAGCCGGACGGGTTCGTCGCCGTGGGCCTCGAGGAACTCCGCCGTCGACAGCGGGAAGTCCGCCTCCTCGTCGAGCTTCTTCGCCAGGATTGCCTGTCCGTACTTGCGCATCCCCTCGGAGCCGTCCTCGCCGTCGGGGTCGTGCGGCCACTCCATGCCGGTCGTCGGGGAGCCGGCGACAAAGCGCTTGCGACCCCCGGGCGACGACCTTTGGAAGGTTTTGTCAGAATATTAAATCCCCGTCATACCCCGGTATCGCACAGACCGTATCATACAATGAAGTACCTGAAGCTCACCCTCTCGCCGACGGAGCGAGCCATTCATCCCATCGACCGGCTGCTCGCCGACCACAGCGGAATCACACGCGAGGCCCTGTTGCACGTCGACGCGCGGGCCGACGGGACGACGGTCCTGCTCTACAGGGTGACCGGCGACGGGGCGGGGTTCGACGACACGCTCGGAGAGCAGACGGAGGTGGTAGACCACGACGTGGTCGACCTCGCCGGCAACGGCTACCACGCCTTCGTCCAGGCGGAGGCCGTCGACGACGGGGGGATACTGCTGGAGATCGCCCGGGACAACGCGCTCATCGTCGACACGCCGCTGGAGTTCACCGACGAGGGGCTGCGGGCGACGCTCGTCGGCACCCACGAGAACCTGCGGACGGCGCTGGGGGCCGTCCCCGACAGCCTCGACTTCTCCGTCGACAACGCCGGCACGTACGTCCCCGGCGGCGAGGACCTGTTGTCGCCGCTGACGGACCGACAGCTCGAGGTGTTCGAGACCGCCGTCGAGGAGGGGTACTACGACGTCCCGCGGCAGGCGACGCACAAGGACATCGCCGACAACCTCGGCTGTGCGCCGTCGACCGTCGACGAACACCTGCGGAAGGCCGAGTCCCGCGTCGTCACCAGCCTCATCCAGTAGGTCGTCCGGTAGGTCGTCCAGTAAGCGTTTCGTGGCGCCGGCCTCACCGCCCGACATGGGCGAGTGCGTGCTCTGCCGCCGACACGGCCCCGACCTGCCGACCGAACGGCACCACCTCCGGCCGGAGCGCCGCGCCGAGAGCCCGGTCGTCGAGGTCTGCTCACCCTGTCACGACCAGCTGCACGCGCTGTTCACGAACGAGGAGCTCCGCGAGCGGTTCGACTCCGCCGCGGCGCTCCGGGGGGCCGACCGGATGGCGGAGTACCTCTCGTGGATTCGCACGACGAAGAAGACCGACATCAGCGTCGACACCTCCGATCACGTCCGGGACCGCCGCTAGTTACAGCTCGACGCCGCTGGGGATGAGACTCCGGCTCCGGAGCAGTTCGCCGTCGCCGTCGTAAACCAGGAGCGTCGACTTGTCGTACGTGATTAGTTCCTCGCCGTCGCGCTCGACGACGATGCGGTACCGCTCTTCGGCGTCGGCGGTCTGGCCGAACTCGCGGGCGGCCTCCACGAGGTCGAAGACGTCCGCTGAGGGGGCGTTGAGCTCCAGGAGATACTCTCCGGTGACGCGGTCGGCGACGGCGAGTACGCCGTCGGGGTCGTCCTCGCCGCCGTCGCCGCGGAGGCGGTAGCCGACGTCCACCTCGGAGTCGTCGAGCAGCGTTCCGCCCTTGGTCATTCGGGTCTCCAGCCGTCCGCCCGGCCCCTCGTAGCCGACGGTGGCGACCGGTCTGTCGTCCGACCCGCCGGCATCGTCGACCGTCAGAGTGAAATAATCACGCCGCATCCCTTGTCATCTGTCTTAGTGCGCCCGGCGTGATGAACGTAACGCCACCGTCAAGCCGACCGCCGTGGGCGCCCGGCGGTCGGGTCGAGGTTGCTCCGTCTCGCCGGCGGGATTTATACTGCCAGAGAACATAGACGGCTGAAACCCACCGGCTTCGCTCATGGCACGAAATCAGGACGACGCGTCGGACGGCACCCTTTCGGGCGTTCGCGATCGGCTGACGCGGACCGCAGAGCTGCTCCGCGGGTCGAGCGTCCCGGACGAGCGCTACCGGCCGTCGGACCACGACCGGCTCGTCGACGACGTCGCGTTCGAGGACCGCGTCGTCGACCGGTACTGGCTGAACCCGCCGTTCGCCTACGCCGCCGTCACCTACGACGACCGGACGGACGAACACCGCTACCGCGTCGTCGAGCCGGAGCTGGACCGCTTCGAGACCGACCTGCTGGAGGCGCTGTACGACGACGTCCGGACCCCGCTCGTCTACGGCACCGACGACGCCGACGACGACCCCGAGACGGCGCTCAGACGGGAGCTACGGAGCCGGCTCGAGACGTACGGCGTCGACACCGACGCCGCCGGCTTCCACCGGCTCTACTACTACCTCCACCGGCGGTTCCGCGGCTTCGGGCGCATCGACCCGCTGATGCACGACCCCGACATCGAGGACATCTCCTGCGACGGCTACGACTACCCGCTGTACGCCTACCACGACGACTACCAGGACATCGAGACGAACGTCGTCTTCGGCCGGGAGGAGCTGGACGACTACATCGTCCGGATGGCCCAGCAGGCGGGCCGGCACATCTCGGTCGGTAACCCCATCGTCGAGACGACGCTGGAGGACGGCTCCCGCGCGGAACTCGCCCTCGGCGAGGAGGTGACGCCGCACGGCTCGGCGTTCACCATCCGGAAGTACAGCGAGGAGCCGTTCACGCCGATCGACCTGCTGGAGTTCGGCACCTACTCGCTGGACCAGATGGCGTACCTGTGGATGGCCATCGAGCACAACCGGAACATCATCTTCGCCGGCGGGACGGCCTCGGGCAAGACCACCTCGATGAACGCCATCTCGATGTTCATCCCGCCGGGGTCGAAGCTCATCACCATCGAGGACACCCGCGAGCTGGCGCTGAACCACGACAACTGGCTGTCGTGCGTCACCCGCGAGCGGCTCAGCGAGGGCTCCAGCGTCTCGATGTACGACCTGCTGCGGTCGTCGCTGCGGCACCGCCCGGAGTACATCATCGTCGGCGAGGTGCGCGGCGAGGAGGCCATCACGCTGTTCCAGGCGATGAACACCGGCCACACGACGCTGTCGACGATGCACGCCGACTCGGTGCAGACGGTCATCAACCGACTGGAGAACGAGCCGATCAACGTGCCGCGGCCGATGGTCCAGTCGCTGGACGTCCTCTGCGTGCAGGCGCTGGCGCGGTTCGGCGGCGAGCGGGTCCGGCGGGCCGACGCAATCGCCGAGATCGAGGGCATCGACCAGCGGACCGGCGAACTCGACTACACGAACGCCTACGAGTGGCGGTCGGCCGACGACGAGTTCCGGGAGGGTAACCAGAACCTGCTGGACGAGATCCGCGAGGAGCGCGGCTGGGCGCAGTCGGAGCTGCTGCGGGAGATGCAGCGGCGGCGGCGGTTCCTCCGGCACCTCTGGGAGGAGGGCGTCGACCAGTACCAGGAGTTCACCGCGATGGTGAACCGCTACTACGCCAGGCCCGGCGAGGTGATGGACCGGATCGGAGAGCTCGAGGGCGAAGGCGCCGGGCCCCGGCTCGACCAGGACGACTGATGTACGTCTACCTGCCGGCCGTCGCGGCGTTCCTGCTGCTGTGTCTCTTCGTGCTGGTTCCGTACAGCGCCCGGCTCGACCGGCTGTTCGCGCGGGTCGCCTTCGCGTTCTCGCCGGGGGTGGACATCGAGCCGGACGGCCGTCGGGAGCTGCTGCTGCGGCGGGCGGCGATCGGCACGCCCTACCGGGAGTACGCCGCCCGGACGCGGCTGTACGTCGCCGGGTCGGCGCTGGCCTGTGGCGTGCTGGGTGCCTACGCGGCCTGGGGGGGCGTCCAGCTCCTCGGCGGAACCGGGGCCGTCTCCCTGCCCGAACCGGGGCGGTTCACGAACGCACCCGACCTCTCGCGGCTTCGGAAGGCGCTCGCGGCGGCAGCCGGGGCAGTCGGCGTCGACGGCGTCGCCGCCGTCGCCGTCACCGTCGCGGCGGTCGTCCTCGGGGCGGCCGGGGGGGGCGTCGCCCGCCTCGTCCGGTGGCAGATTCCGGCGATCCACGACGACACCCGGGGCCAACAG
>JAHENN010000012.1 GCA_018609665.1 Haloarculaceae archaeon
CAGCCCTCGAGGATGGACCGCAGCTTCCCGGCCTCGAGGTTCCGGCCCGACACGGGCAGCACCACCGTCCGCCCCGCCATCTCGTCGCCGGCCTCCAGCAGGGCCGCCACGCTCGCGGCACAGGCCACCTCCATCAGGACGCGTTCGGCCTCGTAGAGCCGCCGGACGGCCGACAGCATTGCTCCGTCGTCGACGAGCCGGAAGTCGTCCAGCCGCTCCCGCAGCAGCCGGGTCGTCAGCGCGAAGGGGACGCTCGTCGTCAGCCCCTCGGCGACCGTCTCCATCCGGTCGTGCGGCTCCAGCGTTCCCTCCGCCCAGGCGCGGTGCATCGCCGGCGCGGCCGCCGACTGGACGCCCACCACCTCGGCGTCGGCGACGGCGCCGACGGTCAGACAGTAGCCGGCCGCGCTCGAGCCGCCGGCGCCGTTCGCACCGTCGGCCACGCCCGCCGCCCCCGGTGACGTTTTGTGGCCACCCGCCGACCGGCGTGTATGCCGACGGAACTCCTCGACGGCGTCCACGACATCACCTGTGCCGAGACGGAGGCGGGTCGGGTCCGGGCCTTCCTCTTCGACGACGGCACGCTCGTCGACTGCGGGCTGCCCGCGACGACCGACGCGTTGCTGGACGGCATCGCGGCGACCGGCGTCGACCCCGAGCGGCTGGTCGTCACCCACGCCGACCGCGACCACGTCGGCGGCTTCGACGCCGTCGTCCGCGAACTGTGGCTCGAGACGCACGTTCCCGAGGGCGCGGCCCTCGGGGCGGAGTACGAGCCGGACCACCGGTACGGCGACGGCGACGCCGTCGGCCCGTTCGAGGCCGTCCACGTCCCCGGCCACCGCGACCACCAGCACGCCCTCGTCGACGAGGACCGCGGCGTCGCGGTGCTGGCCGACGCCGTCTCCGGGGCCGACCAGCGCGGCCTCCCCGCCGGTCACTTCCACCTCCCGCCGGGCGTCTACACCGACGACCTCGGCCGCGCGGAGGCGTCGCTGGAGCGGCTCGTCGAGTTCGACTTCGACGCGGGGCTCGTCTTCCACGGCTCGTCGGTGCTGTCCGGCGCCGACGAGACGCTGGAGGCGTACGTCTACCGGGGGTGACCGGCAGGCGATTCTCAGCCGGCGCCGCCGTCGGCGATGCGCTCGCCGACGTCGAGGCCGCTCTCGACGGCCAGGTGGACCCGGCCGTCGCCGGCCACCCAGTCGCCGGCGACGTACAGCCCCTCGGACTCGGCGGCCCGGAGCGTCTCGGCGTCGGCGCCCTCGTCCGGCAGGGCGTACAGCCACCCCTGGCGGTCGGTCCAGTCGGGGTCGGCCAGCCGCTCGTCGTCGAGCAGTTCCGCGACGATCGCGGCGGCGTCGGCCTTCACCGCGTCGCTGGGGTCGTCGTAGCGGCGGCTCGACCACGCCGGCGACATCTGGGCGACCAGCAGCGACTCGCCGTCCGGCACGTGGCCGTCCTTGCACTCCTCGCGGGAGAGCCACCCCACCTCGTGCTCGCGGTCGGTGTCGACCAGCCCGTACCACGGCCGGTCCAGCTCGAAGGGGTAGTGCAGCAGCACGGAGTAGATCGTCCGGAAGGGGACGGCCTCGACGGCCGCCGCCAGCTCCGCCCGGCGCGGGTCGTCCCAGTCGGTCGCCGCCAGCAGGTCCGCGGTCTGCGGCGCCGGCGGCGTCAGCAGCACGGCGTCGAAGCTCCCGAGCGGCTCGCCGTCGTCGTCGTCGACCCGCCAGCCGTCGCCGTCGCGGGCGAGCCCGCCGACGCGGGTCTCGAAGGCGATCTCCGCGTCCGTCTCCGCGAACAGCCGCTTCGCGAGCTGGGTGATGCCGCGCTCGTAGCTCCACTTCCGCTCGGTCGGCCGGTCGCTCTCGGCGATCCGGCCGTCGGCGTCGAACGTCCAGACCGGCTCCTCGATGTTCACCAGCCCCTCCGTCGGCAGCGCCTCGGTGACCAGCTCCGTCACCCGCTCGCTGTCGTCCTTCATGTAGTTGGCGCCGTGGTCGTACGTGCAGTCGCCCCGCCGGCGGGTCGCGGCGCGGCCGCAGACGCCGCGGGACTTCTCGAAGACCGTCACGTCGTGGTCCGTCTCCCGCAGCGTGTAAGCGGCCGCCGCGCCGGCGGCGCCGGCGCCGACGATTGCCAGGTCCATACCCGACCTTCGGCCGCCGCCTGCAAAAGCCCGCGGCCGGCTACAGTTCTGCCGCCAGTCGCCGCAGGTGGTCGTCGCCGTCCGGCGACACCGGCCGTCCGTGGCCAACGCAGGCGTGCTCGAAGGACTCGCCGGCGACGCGGTCGACGCTCTCCGCCAGCCGGCCGGTGTCGTAGGAGTCGACCCACGGCGGCGGCCGGAGCCGGCCGCCCCGCTCCCGGACCAGGTCCCCCAGCAGCGCCGCCCCGAGGTCCTCGTGGAGGAAGACCGTGTGCCCGGGGTTGTGGCCGGGGGCGTGGACGGCCCGGAAGCCGCCGACGCGGTCGCCGTCGGTCACCGACCGGAGGTCGAGGCCCGACAGCGGGAACAGCCGCCGCAGCAGCCGGTGGAAGAGGCCCTTCGGGTGCGCCGGCGGCGGCGCCCAGGTGCCGTCGGCCAGCCGCGCGTCGGCGGCCCCGACGTGGACGGGGACGTCGGCGTCGAGCCCCCGGAGGCCGCCGACGTGGTCGAGGTCGTAGTGGGTGACCAGCACGCGGTCGAGGTCGCCGGCGTCGTAGCCGGCCGCGGCGAGCTCCGCCGACAGCGGCCGACGGCCGACCGGCAGCCCGGCGTCGACCAGCGTCACCTCGCCGTCGTCGAGGAGGTAGGCGTTGGCGCCGACCGGCTCCGGCCAGCCGACCTCCAGCAGCTCGACTCCGTCGGCGACCGTCCGTGTCACGGCCGCCGGTACGACGGCCCCCCACATCAACCCCGCGCCGTCACCGGATGGCGTCGGGTTAATCCGCGTGCCCGGCCTACCGACGGGTATGAGCGACGCCGAACCGGACGTGACGGTCCACGGCTCCGGAGAGCCGGAGGTCGCCGTCGTCGGCGGAATCCACGGCGACGAGCCGAGCGGCGTCCGGGCCGTCGAGCGGCTCCGGGCGGCGGGGCTGCCGCTGGAGCGCGGGGTGAAGCTCGTCGTCGCCAACCCGCCGGCCGTCGCGGCCGGCGAGCGCTACCTCGAGACCGACCTCAACCGGTCGTTCCCCGGCGACCCCGACGGCGGCCTCGAGGAGCGGCTGGCGGCGCGGCTCCGGGCCGAGACCGGGGGCCTGCCGACGCTGGCGCTGCACGCCACCCACTCGACGACGGAGCCGTTCGCGCTCGCCGAGCACACCCGGCCGGCCGCCTACGAACTCGCCGCCCGGCTGCCGGTGCGGCGCGTCGTCGACCCCCATCCCGTCGCCGACGGGGACTTCCGCAACGGCGGGCCGGTGGTCGCCGTCGAGGCCGGCTGCCAGGGGACCGACGCCGCCGCCGCGGAGGCCGAACGGCAGGCGCGGGCCTTCCTGGCGGCGGTCGACGCCCTGCCCGGCGACCCTCGCCCCGACGCCGACCGAACCCGCGACTACTACGTGCTCGAGGGTGCCGTCGAGAAGCCGCCGGGCGCCGACTACGAGCTGCTGGCGACGAACTTCGAGCGCGTCGACGCCGGCGAACCGTTCGCCGTCGCCGGCGACGACCCGCTCGTCGCCCCCCGGTCGTTCTATCCCGTGCTGATGTCGGAGTGCGGCTACGCGGACATCTTCGGCTACCGGGCCAGCCGGGTGGGGCGATCGCTGGACGGCGCCCTCGCGGCGCTCGGCGTCGACCGGTAGCCGGTGGCCGCGCCGGCGCCCGTTCAGAGCCGCTTCGAGACGTAGGGGCCGTCCTGGTAGTAATCCAGCTTCTGCCGGTAGTACTGCCGGGCACCGATGCCGGAGATGACCGACAGCTTCCGGAAGCCGGCGTCGGCGGCCAGGTCCTCGGCCTTCCGGAGCAGACGGCGGCCGTAGCCGCGGTGCTGGTAATCGCTCGCGGCTTCGCCGCTCGCCTTCGAGGCGCGTGGCGCCTCGCTGTCCTCGCCGTCCTCGCCGACGCCCACTTCGGAGCCGTAGACGTGCAGTTCCCGGACGAGGGCGGCGTTCTCGAGTTCCTCCCGAACGGGCTCATCCGGGAACCGGAGCCGGCAGAACCCCACGAGCAGGTCCTTCTCGAAGTCCTCGAAGGAGATGAAGTGCTCGGTGCCGCCGGCGGCGTCGTAGGTCATGACGTCCAGCTCGACGTTCTCGGGCGCCTCGTCGTTCATGCCGACCTCCCGACAGCGGATGCACTCGCACTCCCAGCCGTGCTCTTCCATCCGCTTGCGGGCCAGCTGTCGGAGGTTGGACTTCCAGACGCCGGCGTCGATGAAGTCCGCGGGGATGTCCCGCTGGACGCGCTGCAGGCGGGTGTACCGGGGGATGGTCGACATGATCTCCGCGACCAGCTCGGCGGCCTCCTCGTTCCGCAGCGGCTCGTACTCCTCGCGGCGCCACATGTCGTATGTGACGGTGTCCCGGACCACGAGCGTCGGGTAGATCTTCAGGTAGTCCGGCCGCCAGTCGGGGTTGTCGAACAGCTCCCGGAAGTCCTGCAGGCACATCTCCTCGGACATGCCGGGCTGGCCGGGCA
The DNA here is from genome assembly GCA_018609665.1 of Haloarculaceae archaeon. Lineage (GTDB taxonomy): Archaea > Halobacteriota > Halobacteria > Halobacteriales > Haloarculaceae > Natronomonas. The sequence continues at coordinate 4,628 of JAHENN010000012.1, forward strand.
TAATGTGAAAGCCCACCTTGAACGCGGCGTCCCGGAGCCGGCGGTTGGCGTCGAGGCTCGCCTGCACGCCGTGGCC
>JAHENN010000013.1 GCA_018609665.1 Haloarculaceae archaeon
GGAACGCGAGCGTGGGCGCCGGCCCCGGCGCGGGCGGAGGTGCAGGTGCCGACCGTCTCGAGGCCGGGCGCCGCGGCGCCGACGCCGCCTTCGACGTGCTGGGGCTGTCCCGCGGCGCCGACGAGGCGGCCGTCCGGCGGGCCTACCGGCAGCGCGTCAAGGAGGTCCACCCCGACCACGGCGGCGACGAGGAGGAGTTCCGCCGGGTGCAGGAGGCCTACGACACCGCGAGACGACACGTATGACACGAATCGACATCACCGACGACGTCGTTCGCCAGCTCCGGGACGTCCTCGACGCGGAGGTCCTCGACGACGAGCACAACTACATGGGGGCGCGCTTCGCGGCGATGGACCGCGGCCACGACGAACTGGCCGCCTTCGTCCGCGAGGCCGACGCCGCGACGTACTACGAGGCGCTACAGCGGGCCAAGCGGCTGGAGCGCCTGGACTGATTCAATCGGCGGCGTCGGCGTCCGGCTCGACCTCCGACAGCGTCCGCTGGACGACGTCGGTGTCGACCGACCGCGCCAGCGTCCGGAAGCCGGCGGCCTCCTCGCGGTCGTCGGCGTCGGCGACCAGCCGCGAGACGATGAACTCCGGCGTCGACCGACCGACCTCGCCGAACCGCGGCTGGTAGTCGACCTCCAGCTCGAGGTCGTCGGTGAGCCCTTCCGCGAAGATGCCGTCGACGCGGGCCGGCTCCGGCAGCGGCTCCAGGTCGTCGGCGAGGTGGGTCACGAAGGTTCCGAGCGCCGCCTCCTCGACGGTGAGGTTGACCAGCCCGTACAGCAGGTCCGCCGCCCGGCCGGGCTCGGTGATGGCCTCGAACTCGTCGACGAGCATCAGCGTCCGGTCGCCGGAGACGAGCGGCGGGACGACCGACCGCAGCGTCGACTCCAGGACGCCGGCGTTGAAGCTGGCGTGCCGCCGGTGGAAGACGACCCGGTCGCAGACCGAGACGACGGCCCGCTCGGCCGGCACCGGCAGCCCCATGTGGGCGAGCAGCTGGACCTGACACAGCGTCTCCAGGAGCGTCGTCTTGCCGCCGCTGTTGGCGCCGGTCAGCACCGACACCCGGTCGCCGGTCGGCGGCGCGAGGTCGTGGTCGCCGAGGGCGTACGTCACCGGCTGGACGGGCTCGTCGGCGGCCGCAAGCGAGAGGTTCCGGGCGTCCTCGACGGCGAGGGTCCCCCAGTCGACGTACTCCGGGCGGGTGAGGTCGTGGGCCTCGGCGAACCGCGCCAGCGAGAGGTCCCGGCCGACCTCGGCGACGGCCCGGCGGGCGCGGTCGACGTCGCCGCCGGCGGCCTCGAGGTCGGCCTCCAGCTCCTCGCGGACGGCCGTCTCCCGCTCGTCGACCGCCGCGTCGAGCTCCGCCCGGAGCGCCCGCAGCGACTCGGTGACGAACGCCGTCGCGTCGGCAGCGTCCGTCGCCGCCGCCTCCCGGACCCGGACGGGGTCGACGCTCGTCTCCGCCCGGACGTGGTCGACCAGCCCCTCGCGGATGTCGGCGGCGTCGCGGACGCCCTCCGAGCGGAGCTCCTCGACCACCGAGGCGGCGTCGGCGACCATCGCGTCGACGGCCTCCCGGTCGGCCCGCAGGCGGTCGAGCTCCTCGTCGGCGCCGGCCAGCCGGTCGTCAGACAGCGCCTCCAGCGCCGTCGCGGCGTCGGCCAGCCGGTCGGCGTCGAGGTCGGCGACCGGCTCGAAGGCGGGGCCGGAGACGCCCGCCTCCTCGAGGGCGACGACGGCCCGGACGGCCGCCAGCCGGCCACCGTCGGCGGGGTCGTGCGCCTCGAAGGCCGACAGCACCGCCTCCCGGGTCGGCTCGTCGAGGCCGGTCCACGTCTCGACGGCGGCCGCGACGCCGTCGAGGCGGTCCTCGGCCGCCGCCCGGTCGGTCAGCGGCGTCAGCGTCCGCACCCGGCCGGCGGCGTCGTCGTTGACCGCGAAGTCGGCGGCCAGCTCGATGAGCTCCTTGTACACCGACCTGGCGTCGCGGGTCGCCAGCAGCTCCATGCCGGCCTCGCCGCGGGCGTGTCGAAGGATGCGGGTCGCCCGGTGGCGGTCGAGGCCGGCGTCGACGAGCGTCCAGACGTCGCCCGTTTCGATGGCCTCGACGGCGGCCTCCCGGCCGATCGTCGACTCCAGCGTCGCCGTGGTCTTGGGGCCGACGCCCCAGTACGCCTCCAGGTCCATGCGCGGGGCATCGTCCACCCGGCAGTTAGCTCCGACGGTCGCCGGAGCGTGTCGTTTGGACGCGTTTGTCACAATCACTTTTTACGAAGGTTTCGGTGTGAACCTTAGGACGGACGCAGCCACCGTCATCAACCATGTACGACAGACGCAGTTTCCTCAAGGCGAGCGGTGCGGTGCTCGGCACGGGCCTCGTGTCGGGCGCCGCGGGCGCACAGTACGACCAGTTCGAGGGCTACCGGCTCGTCGGCGAGGCGCCGGTGCCGGGCATCAACGAGGTGGTGGCACAGGGCGACTGGGCCTACGCCGCCAACCAGGGCAACCTCACCACCATCAACATCAACGACCCGACGACGCCGTTCGTCGCCGGAACCGCAGAGGGAGAGGACCCCGAAGATACCCCCGACGCGAAGGTCGCCGGCGACGTCGCCGCGCTGGCGCACAACGGCGGCCCCACGGGCATCAGCCTCTTCGACGTCTCCGACCCGACGAACCCCACCTTCGAGACGTTCTACGAGGACAATGACAACGTCCACAACTGCTTCCTGAAGGAGGAACCTGGTACCGGCAAAATATACGCGTACCTGTGCATCAGCGACTCCTTCGAGACGACGCGGATGGTCATCGTCGACGTGACCGACCCGGCCAATCCGGAGACGCTGGAAGGGCCAGAAAGCGCCACCGATGGAACCGACGTTTCGGGTGATGACCGCGGCACCGGCGGCGCCTGGATGCTCCGGGACGCCCAGCCGAAGATGGCCGACGGCGCCAACAGCCCGAACCACGACATCTACGTCGAGGAGGACGAGAACGGCAACGAACTCGCCTACAACTGCTTCTGGGACTCCGGGGTCGTCGTCGTCGACGTCACGGACAAGCGCAACTCCGTGGCGGTCGGCCACTTCGGCGGGACGCCGGACGCGACGGGCGACCTCGTCGACTACCTCGTCGGCGAGAAGACCAACGCCCACTACTGTCAGCCGACGCCGAACCAGGACTACACCTTCGTCGGTGCGGAGGTCTTCCCCGGGCCGGCGGCGCCGCCGGGCCGCGACGTCGCGCAGCCGAACGGCGACCACGGCGGCATCCGGGTGTTCGACACCCGCGACGTGAAGCCGCTGGCGGAGGGCGGCCGCGCCGTCTACCCCGAGGTCGACCGCGACGCCATCCTGGCTCGGGGGTACGACCCGGACAAGGTCGGCGACCGGTACAGCCGGCGCACGGAAGACAACCTCCGGCCGGACCCCTACCAGAACCCCGACCCCGACCAGGGCAACGGCCGGAAGTCCGCGGACATGGTCGCGTACCTCGACGCGCCGGAGGGGCCGGACGACGCGGCGCTGACCTCCCACAACTTCGACGTCACGGACCGGTTCCTGTTCTCGTCGTTCTATCAGGGCGGCGTCCGGGCGTACGACCTGACGACGCTGTACGCGGGCGGCGACCACGAGAAGCACGCCCGTCAACCGCGGGAGCCCCTCGAAATCGGCGCCTTCGCCCCCGACGGGATGGCCTTCTGGACGGCCGTCGACGTCGACTACGAGGAGGACTCCGACCGCATCTTCACGATGGGCGCCGACATCGGCAAGGGCGCCGTGATGCTGGAGCTGGAGCGCGGCGGCAGCAGCCCGATATAACCGGTCATCCCCCGCGCAGGCCGTCCAGCGCCGCGAGCACCCCGCCGACGTCCGGCCGGTCGAACGTCGAACTGCCCTCGTAGGTCCACGCGACTTCGGGGTCGTCGTCCCGCCGGTCGACGACGACGACCGCCGGCATCCGACCGAGGAAGTCGCTCAGCTTCCCGAGGAGACCGAACCGGACCGGCTGGTCGTAGGCGTCGCTCACCTCGGCATCGGGGTCCGCGAGCAGCGGATAGGGAAGGTCGTACCGCTCCTGCCAGTCGGCCGCCCGGTCGGGCGGCTCCGGAAGCACCGAGGCGACCTCGGCGTCCCGTTCGTGGAACGCCTCGACGCGGTCGGCCAGCGTCTGCACCTGGTCGCGGCAGTTCGTACAGTGGTAATCCCGCTGGAAGTACAGGACGACGAAGTCGACGTCGTCGGGAAGCGCCGAGAGCGAGAACGGGTCGGAGCCCGCCCCGACGTTCGGCAGCGAGAAGTCGGCCGGGCGGTCGCTCATGAACGTACGTACGGCAGTCCAATGTAAATTCGTTGGCGTCGGGAGCGTTACGTGCCGTCGACGGACGCTACTCGTAGGTCTTGGTGTAGCCGCCGTCGAACAGCAGGTCGCCGCCGTTGAGGTGGCGGGCGTGCGAGGAGAAGCCGAAGGCGAAGAGGTTCCCCACCTCGACCGGCATCATCAGCTCCTTCGTGCGGGCCTGGCCGAGCATCACGTCCTCGACGACCTCCTCCTCGGTGATGCCGCGCTCGGCGGCGGTGTCTTCGATCTGGTCGGCCATCAGCGGCGTCAGCACGTAGCCGGCGCTGATCGAGAAGCCGCGCAGCGTCCCCTCGCCCTCCGCCGCGATCGAACGCGTCAGCCCGTTGAGAGCGTGCTTGGCGGTGATGTAGGTCGCCTTGTCCCGGGTGGCGTAGCGGCCGTGGACCGACGACATGTTGCCGATCACGCCGACGCCGTCCTCGGTCGCCCGGACGTGCGGCATCACCAGCTTCGACAGGAGGAACGGCGCCCGAACCATCACGTCGGTCATCGTGTCGTAGACGTCCATCGGGAACTCGGGGATGGAGGCGATGTGCTGCATCCCGGCGATGTTCGCGAGGTAGCGGATGGTCCCCTCCTCGGCGGCGGCCTCGACTGCCGCCTCCGTCTCCTCGCCGTCGGCTAGGTCGGCCGCCGCGGCGACCATCCGACCGTCGGTGTCCAGCGACGCGACCTTCGAGACGGTGTCGTCCAGTCCCGCCTCGTCGACGTCGAGGCCGACGACCGTGAGGCCGTTGACCGCCAGGACGATGGCCGTCGCCCGCCCGATGCCCGACGCCGCTCCCGTCACGACCGCGACGTTGTCCGTGTGGAACCGCTCGTCGTCGAGCGTCAGCACCCGGTCTTCGGTGATCGGCGGCGGCGAGAGGTCGTCGCCGGAGTCCGGTTGCGAACCCATGTCACGGTATCGCGTGCGGACCGGCATGGCTCCCCGGGTTCATATGCGAACCACGAGCCGGGTGCGGGATGCGCTCGCCATTCGCTCGGGTCGTGCAGGGAACCGGAACGCCGCCGACTGCACGTCCGGGTGTCTCTCGATTCTCTCGGAGAGCGTCCGAGCGGACCTGCGTACGCGCGGGTGGTTCGTACTGGATCGCTCTGCAACGAACCGCAATCCCTCGAAAGCCCTCGGCCGGCTTCGGTCCCGGGCCTCGCTGCGCGAGGACACCGCAGCGAACGGCGAGCATCGCGAGCCGTGAGCCGCGGCGCCCCCAGCGCCGCGAGGGCGTTCGAGGTGGCAACGTTGAGGCAAGCGAGAGCTACGTCGAGGCAAGCACAAGTTGACCGAACACGAAATAAACCCCCTATCGATCAGTTCAGGACGACGGACACGAAGCACCTGAACGCCCCCGCGACACCCGGAGGCCGCCGGCGGAGGATATTTCCACGCGCCCGTCCCTTCTTCGCGTATGTACGACTTCGTCGTCGTGGGCGCGGGGCCGGCCGGCTCGCGGTTCGCCCGGTCGGCGAGCGAGCGGGGCCGTGACGTCCTCGTCCTGGAGTCCGGCGAGATCGGCCGGCCGCTGGCCTGTTCCGGCCACGTCAGCCGCGACGTCTGGGAGTTCGTCCCCGACGGCGCCCGCGAGCGGCTCCTCCAGAACGAGGTGTACGGCGCCCGGTTCCACCTCGGCGGCGCCGACAGCGACGCCCACGCCTTCTACAAGGACGAACCGGTGTCGAACGTCATCGACCGGGTGGGCCTCGACAGGACGCTCGCCGACTGCGCCCGCGAGGTCGGCGCCGACGTCCGCGACGGCCACACCGTCACCCGCGTGGCGGAAGGCCCGGACGGCGTCGCGGTGACCGCCCGCGGCCCCGACGGCACCGAGCGGTTCGAGGCCCGGGTGGTCGTCGGCGCCGACGGCCCGCGGTCGAAGGTCCGCGAGGAGGTCGGCCTGCCGGAGCCCGACGAGCTGCTGCACGGCGTGCTCGGGTTCGAGCCCGGCGCCGACCACGGCGACCGCGTCGACGTCCACCTCACCGTCCCGCGGTTCTTCGCCTGGCGCATCCCGCGCGGCGAGGCCGGCGCCGAGTACGGCCTGGCGGTCGCGCCCGGCGACGACGCACCCGCGCGGTTCGAGGCGCTCCTGGACGACTACGGCGTCGACGTCGAGAAGCGCTGCTCGGGCGCCATCCCGGTCGGCCCGCCGGACCGGACCGTCGGCGAGCGGAGCCTGCTGGTCGGCGACGCGGCCGCCCAGACCAAGCCGTTCACCGGCGGCGGCATCCTCTACGGGATGCGCGCGGCGGACGTCGCCGTCCGGGAGGTCGACCCCCGCCGGCCGGCGACGCTGGACGACTACGAGCGGGCCTGGCGGGACGAACTGCGGACCGACCAGCAGCTCGGTAGCCTCATCCGGGCCGGCTACTCGATGCCCGAGCCCGTCCAGCGGGCCGGACTGCGGGCCTTCAGCGGCGAGATCGGCGTCCACATGGACCGTCCGACGTCGTTGTTCTCCCGCGCACAGCTGCGGGCGCTGCTGTCGTGGGGGTAATATCGTGGAACTGACGTGCGGTCGCGGCCTACCCCGTCCATGACCGACGAGACGGGGCCGGCGACGCCCACCGAGGGGCGGTTCCGCGTCCTGCCGGGCCGGGACGACGAGGAGTGGCTGTTCCTCGACGTCGACACGATGGACCCCACCTACGTGCCCCGGGCGTCGGCGCCGACGCCGGAGCCGGAGGTGGGCAACCGCGTGCAAGCGACCATCTCCTGGGACGACGAGCCGGTCGTCGACTCGCTGACCGTCGATTCGGCGACGACGGTCGCGTTCGTCGAGACGGCTGAGCCGATCTTCGAGGCCGCACAGAACTGCTTCGAGCGTGCCCGCGCCGACGGCGAGCCGATGAACTCCCGGGTGACCTACAACACCGACAACGAGCCCAACGGCGTCGTCTACACCTTCGCCGAGCAGTCCGGCCAGCGGGACCTGCTCGCGGAGTTTCGCGACGGGGGCAAGCCGCTGGACCCGCTCATCGACCGCGCCGCCCAACCAGAGGAGGTCGAACCGTCCTTCTCGGTGTACGTCATCGACCCCGAGGAGCCGTTCGTCGTCGTCTACATCGTCCTGGAACCGGAGGGCCTGCTGGACGAGACGGTTCGGGACACGTACCTGTAGTCGGGTCGCCGAGGCCCGGACTGGCTACTCCCGCCGCCGGACCTCGTGCCGGCCGAAGCCGTACCGGAGGCGGTTCGCCAGCCGACGGGAGAACTTCGCCTCGACGCGGGAGTCGAACCGCTCGCCCAGCGCCTCGTAGATGAGCGGCACCGACACCTCCTGTTCGAGCGCCTCCTGGACGGTCCACGTCCCGGTGGAGCCGCCGGCGACGTGGTCGGCGACCGTCCCGAGGTCGTCGCCCTCCTCGCGGAACGCCTCCTCGCAGAGCTCCAGCAGCCACGACCGGATGACGGCGCCGTTGTTCCAGGTTCGGGCGACCGCCTCCATCTCGAGGTCGTAGCGGCCCTCGTGGAGCAGCTCGAACCCCTCGCCGTAGGCCTGCATCAGCGCGTACTCGACGCCGTTGTGGACCATCTTCACGTAGTGGCCCGCCCCGGACGGCCCCATGCGCTCGTGGCCGGCGGGGCCGGTCGCGACGGCGTCGAAGACCGGCGTCATCGCCTCGTAGGCGGACTCGGGGCCGCCGACCATCAGCGAGAAGCCGAGTTCGGCGCCGGCGGGGCCGCCGGAGGTGCCGCAGTCGAGGAACTGGGCGTCGGTCGCCTCGGCCCGGGCGACGGACCGCTCGAAGTGGGAGTTGCCGGCGTCGACGACGACGTCGTCGCCGTCGAGGTGGGGGTCGAGGTCATCGAGCGTCGCGTCGACGGGGTCGCCGGCCGGCACCATCAGCCAGATTCGCTTCTCCTCGGGGAGCCGGTCGACGAGGTCGGCGGCGGAGTCGGCGGGCGTCGCGCCGGCGTCGGCCGCGGCCTCGACGGCCGCCGCGTCGAGGTCGAAGGCGACGACCCCGTGGCCCGCCGCCAGGACCCTGTCGACGACGATACGCCCCATCCGGCCGAGTCCGATGACGCCCAACTGCATACCTCGACCTCGGCGGCCCGGCAGGTGAGGGTTGCGGTTGCGGCCTCCCGTATAAACACCCGGATAGAAGCGCCGATAACGCTATCCGGGTGGTTGCGGTTGTACCGCATCCAGGGATGGGAGGCGAGCACACCCGGCGAGCGCTCCTCCATCTCGCCGCGACGGCAGGAATCGTTCCCGTCGCCTCCGGTGCCGGGGCGGCTTCGGCCGGCGACCGGGAGGGAAACGCCGACGAGGAGTATCTCGATCGGGAGTTCCGGAACTTCGCGAAAACGAGGGAGGCGCCGGCCGAGCAGGCCGCCGACCCGGGGTTCATGCGCCGCTGGCAGGCCCGGAGCCGGGAGAACGGCCGGCGGTACGCCGAGCGGGTCGCCGCCGAACCCGGCTGGCGGAGCCACGCCAACCTCTGTGCGACGTGGAGCGAGCAGTGCACCGGCGACCCCGGCCTCTACCGCGACGTCGACGACCGGGGGTTCTACGGGGCCGTCGGCGAGCGCCGCCGCGTCGCGTTCTACGACCGGCAGGGCGCGCGGCTCTCGGGGCACCTGTGGACGCCGGGCGAGGCGAGCGACGCCGGGGCCGGACTGCCGGGGGTCGTCGTCACCAACGGCTCCGTGCAGGCGCCGGAGCCGCTCTACTGGTGGGCCGCACAGTCGCTCGTCGCCGCCGGCTACGTGGTGCTGACCTACGACCCCCGCGGCCAGGGCCGCTCCGACAGCGTCACGCCGGACGGCGAGCGCGGGGGCAACGCCGATGCCGAGGTGTTCGTCTCCAACCAGGTCGACGCCGTCGACTTCCTCCGGTCGACGCCCGACGACCCGTACGCGCCGAACGCGGCGTACGACCGCGGCGACGGCGCGCCGGTCGAGTCGTACAACCCCGCCTTCGAGCGGCTGGACCGCTCGCGGGTCGGAATCGCCGGCCACTCGGCGGGCGCCGTCGGCGCCAGCATCGTCCAGGGGCTCGACCCGTGGCCGACCGGCGGCGACAACCCCGTCGACGCCGTCGTCGCCTGGGACAACCTCGGCGACAGCGAGGCGCTGGCCGCCCGCCGGCCGGAGCGGGAGGCCGAGGACGTCGCGACGCTGCTGGAGACGGTCCCCGACGGCGGGGTCGAGCCGCGCGTCCCCGCGATGGGCCAGGCCGGCGACTACTTCCTGACGCCGCGGCCGCACGTCGAGCCGCCCGACCCGGACGCGAAGTCCGTCGGCTTCGAGCGGTGGCGCGAGGCGGGCGTCGACGCCTGCCAGCTCGTCGTCCGGGGCGGCACCCACTACGAGTGGTCGCGGACGCCGACGTTCCCCGCGACGTCGTGGGAGTTCGGTAACGCGCTGGCGGACCACTACACCGTCGCGTGGTTCGACCGCTGGCTGAAGCGGCCGGGCGAGCCGGGGTACGGCGACGCCGACGACCGGCTGCTGGCCGACGACGAGTGGGGCGACCACCTCAGCTTCCACTACTGCTCGCGGCGGGCCTTTGCGGGACGCGACGGCCGCGAGTACGCCTGCGACGACGTCCGCGGCGAAAGCGAGACGGCGCCGCCGGAACGGGCCCGGTAGACGGCGCCGCCGGAACGGGCCCGGCAGGGGGAGCCGAAGTTTTATATCAGGCAGGACCCACGCTCGGGATATGGATGCGACCTCGTCGGTAGTACGTGGGCTGTGACACGACTTCTCGACGGCGACAGGCACGCTCCGGCTACCGGCAGGACCACCAGTAACCATGAGTGACGTTCCAGACAGTTACGACCCCGACGAGGCAGAGCAACGGTGGCGCGACCACTGGCAGGAAAGCGACGTCTACAGCTACGACGACGACCCCGAGCGGCCGGACTACGTCATCGACACGCCGCCGCCGTACCCGACCGGCAACCTCCACATCGGCAACGCCCTGGGCTGGTGTTACATGGACTACGCCGCCCGGTACCACCGGCTGCGGGGCGACGACGTCCTCTTCCCGCAGGGGTGGGACTGCCACGGGCTGCCGACCGAGGTGAAGGTCGAGGAGAACCGCGACATCCACCGGACGGACGTCTCCCGCGAGCAGTTCCGGGAGTGGTGCATCGAGCACACCGACGAGCAGATCGGCGCGATGAAGGAGACGATGCTGACGCTGGGGTTCTCCCAGGACTGGGACCACGAGTTCCGGACCATGGACCCGGACTACTGGGGGCAGACCCAGCGTTCCTTCGTCGAGATGGCGGAGGCGGGCTACGTCTACCAGGACGAACACCCGGTCAACTGGTGTCCGCGGTGCGAGACGGCCATCGCCGACGCGGAGGTCGAAAACGAGGACCACGACGGAACGCTCCACTACATCACCTTCGAGGGCGTCGGCAACGACGACATCGAGATCGCGACGACCCGGCCGGAGCTGCTGGCGGCCTGCGTCTCGATGGCCGTCTCGCCGGACGACGACCGCTACGCCGACCGCGTCGGCGACCGCTTCGAGGTGCCGCTGTTCGGCCAGGAGATCGAGCTCATCGCCGACGACGACGTCGACTCGGAGTTCGGCACCGGCGCCGTCATGATCTGTACCTTCGGCGACAAGCAGGACGTCGACTGGTGGATCGAACACGACCTCGAGCTGCGGCCGGCGTTCACCGAGGACGGCCGGCTCAACGAGCTGGCCGGCGAGTTCGAGGGGCTCGCCGTCGACGAGGCCAAGACGGAGATCGCCGACGCCCTGGAGGCGGCCGGCCGGCTGGAGCGGCGGGAGCCGACCGAGCAGTCCGTCGGCTGCTGCTGGCGCTGCGACACGCCCATCGAGATCCTCTCGAAGGAACAGTGGTTCGTCGAGGTCGACCAGGCGGAGATCCTAGACCACGCCCGGGAGGTCGAGTGGATCCCC
>JAHENN010000014.1 GCA_018609665.1 Haloarculaceae archaeon
GCGCGGGCCCGCGGCGGGACGCCCGTCGGCGACCACCTCGACTCCCTGGCCGACGTCGCCTCCTTCGGTGTCGCGCCGGCGGTGCTCGTCCACGCCGTCGCCCGCGCCGGCACCGACGGCTCGCCGGCCGAGACGGCGGCCGTCGTCGGGATTCCCGCGCTGTTCGTCGCCATGGCCGTCGTCCGGCTCGGCTTCTACATGCTCGAGGACCGCCACGCCGACGAGACGGAGGGCGTCCAGACGACGCTGGCGGCGACCATCCTCGCGGTGACGTATCTGGCCGGCGTCACCGACCCGTCCGTCCTGCTGGCCGTCGCCGCCGCGTTCACGTACCTGATGGTCGCCCCCGTCACGTACCCGGAGCTGTACGCCCGGGACGCGCTGGTGCTGGGCGGGCTGCAGGCGCTCGCCGTGCTGTTCCCCGAGGCCGGCGGCCGGGTGTTCCCCCGGTCGCTGCTGCTGTTCGCCGCCGCGTATCTCGTGCTCGCGCCGTTCGTCTACTGGCGGGACGGCTGACCGGACCCCGCGGCCCGGACCGCCGCCGGGTCCACCCGCCGGCCGACCAGCACCAGGCTGCCGATCAATAGCACGGCCGCGGCGGGCAACGTGTACTGCAACGCCGTCAGCAGGACGCCCGAGGCCTGTATCCCGAGCGCGATCAGCACGACCGGGCCACAGCAGGCCGTCCCCGACAGCAGCGCGGGCACGCTCGCGAGAAGCCCCGTCGAGGACTCGCCGATGCCGCAGGCCGCCGGCTGCCGCCAGGCCAGATACGTCAGCGCGAGGTTCAGCCCGACCAGGCCGGCGAGCCCCGCCCCGATGACGGTGTTGAACGACGCCAGGTAGGTCACGGGCCCGACGACGACCCGGGCGACCGGCGTGAACGTGAACGGCCCGAGCTCCGGCCGGAGGAGTTTCCCGAGCGGGTCGGAGACGACGGTGACGCCGACCCCGCCGAGGCCGGGGGCGAGGTGGCCGACAGCCCGGAGGTACGCCGCCAGGTAGCCGGCGGTGACGACGCCGAAGACGAGCCGTGCGTCCCGCCGCCGGAGCGCGAGGGCCACCCCCGCCCGGGTCCGGGAGACCGCCGTCCGGAGCCGGTCCGCGCGGGCCGTCTCACGCATAGACGTTCGTCTCGGGGTAGTAGCCCGACCAGGCGAACCACATGGCGTCGAAGGTGTGAATCCGCTCCAGCGGCAGGTCGTCCGGGACGTGCCGGCCGTCCTCGCCGACCACCTCGTCGCCGTCGCGCTCGAAGGACGCCCCCTCGGGGTTCCGGTAGACGTAGGCGGTGTCGAGGCGGTCGTCGTAGACCGCGAGCACCGGCGTGTCGGCGATGCGGCCGGTCATCAGCCGCTCCGACCGGAGGGAGTCCTTCAGGAACGCCGCGGCGCCCGCCGGCGTCCGGGCGCCCATGACGACCCGCTTCCTGTCGAAGGTGTCGTCGTCGCCCAGCGCCGGAAACAGCAGCGCGTCGTTTGCGTAGTAGCCGGTCCTCGGGTCGTAGCCGCCGTAGGGGTCGCGGCCGTAGTTCTTCGCCGACCCGGTGTCGGTCGACAGTATCGTCGTCTCCGGCCGGTGGTCCCGCCAGCGCCCCCAACTGGTCCACACCAGCCGGAACTCCCGCAGCGTCTCGATTTCGGGGTCCTCGTTCCACGGCCCGGGGATGGCGGTGGCGAGCATCTGGGGCCACCACGTCTCCGTCCCGCGGTCGTACATCACGAGGTTGTTGTTGATGAGCCGTCCCGAGACGCCGAAGGTGGTTCCGCCGCGCTCGAACCCCTGGACGGTCCCGGTCAGCGGGCAGTACGTGACCGCCACCGGGTCGCCGGCGAGGACGTCGTTGACGATTTCGTGGTGTGACAGGATCTTCCGTGGGTAGGCCCTGGCGACGCCGTCCCGGACGACGCCGAACACCGGGTCGCCCGGCAGCATGAAGTCGGCCTCCCCGGGGTCGACGAACGACGGGTCGTCGATGGAGGGGATGCCGTCCTTCGGCGGGCCGCCCGACCGGGCCGCCTCGCGGAGCTCCGCCGGCGACATCGGCAGCGGGAGCCGCTCGTCGGCCGTCGGGACGTCACCGCCGGTCGCGCCGCCCGACCGGTCTGACGGGCCGGTACAGCCGGCGAGGGCGGCGGCTCCGCCCCCGACGGCCGCGAGCAGACGGCGCCTGGAGGTACACCGCATACGTGCGAGTCGGTGTCAACGTCACAAAACGGTTGAGCGGTAGTGCGGACCGACGGCCAGAGCCCCGAACGTACGGGAGTCGCGCCGACGACTCCCGCGCCGGCCGGGACGGGCGGGTCCGGTCGTCCGGTCCCACCCCGAAGGGAAATGCTCTTGACCCGTTCTGCCGGACGTTCCTGTATGAGCAACGGCGACGACGAGGGCGTGGACGCGCCCGAGGACGCCGGGGACGTGCCCGCGCCGGAGGTGACCGCCGACTCGCTGGCCGAACGGCTCGACGACGCCGAGTCGGCCCTCGAGGCCGCCGAGACCGAGGCCGACCTCGACGACGTCGAGGCGACGCTGGCGGCCGTCGCCGACGACCTCGAGGACGCCGACCTCGCGGACGACGAGGACGAGGACGCCGACGACCCCGCCGAGGAGCTGGAGTCCCGGGTCGACGACCTGCAGGAGGAACTGGCGGGGGCCCGCGGCCCCTACGCCGAGGACGTCGAGGAGCAGCTCGCGGCGGTGGCGTCGACGATCCGGGAGACCCGCTGGACGGCGGGCGGAGTCCCCGAGGTCCGGGCGGCCGTCGAGACGCTGCTTTCGGCCGCCGAGGAGGAGCTGGACGAGACCTTCGCCGCCGGCGACGACCTCGCGGCCCACGCCGACGCGCTCGAAGCGGTCGGCGAGGCAGCCGTCGCGGCCGGCCTCGACCCCGACGACGACGAGGAGACCATCGCGGCGTTGCGTTCGGCCGCCGAGGCGCTCGAGGACGACCTCGACGCCGCCGAGGAGTGGGACGACCTCAGCGTCGCCGAACAGCTCGAGGCACAGGGGTTCTACGACCGCCTCACCGGCGAGAACCGCAAGGACTTCCCGCCGGAACTGAACGTCGTCCGCATCGCCGAGGCGGAAAACGACCCCGAGCGAATCGTCTTAGCCTACGAGACCCTCGAGTCGGAGTTCATGCAGGAGAACTGCGTCGACGCGCTCCGTCGGCTCGGCCCGGAGGCGGCCTTCGAGGCGATGCACCAGGCCGCCCAGAAGCGGAACCGGCCGGAGATCGAGGTGCTGGGCAAGATCGGCGACAAGCGGGCCGTCGACACCCTCGTCGAGTTCGTCGACGGCAACAACCCGCCGCTGCAGAAGGTGACGCTGCGGGCGCTCGGCGAGATTGGCAGCCGGGAGGCCACCCAGGCCGTCGCCAACGCCCTGGCCGACGAGGCGCCGGGCGTCCGGTCGCAGGCCGCCCGCGCGCTGGGGCTCATCGGCGACACCCGCGCGATAGAACCCCTCTCGGACGTCCTCGACGACCGCGAGGAGGAGACCCGAATTCGGGCCGCCGCCGCCTGGGCGCTCGTCCAGATCGGCACCGAACGCGCCCTGGAGGCCGCCGCCGCGTACGACGACGACCGCGCCTACACCGTCCAAGCAGAGGCCGAGAAGGCCCGCGAGGCGACGGCGTAGGTCGCGGGTTCGCGGGTCGCCACCCTCAGGTTCTTGTACCGGGACGGGACCAGCACGCCGCGTGCGCTCCCGTCCACCCGTCGTCGTGGTCGCCGTCGTCCTCGCTGCCATCGTGGTCGCTCCGGGCGCTGCAGTCGCCGGCACCGGCGCCGACGCTGGTGCTGAGTCGAACGCGACGCTCGTCGCCGCCTACCCCGACCCCGTCGAACGGGGCGACCCCGGCGAGTTCGTCGTCGTCCGGTTCCCGCGGGCGACGAACACGACCGGCTGGACGCTGACCGACGGTACGTCGGCGGCGGCGCTCCCGAACCGGACGCTGTCGGGGACGGTCGCCCTCTCGACGACCCCGGAGGCCGCGGCCGAACACGCCGACGCCGCGGTCGTCGGGCTGGACGGCCGGCTGCGCCTCGCCAACGGCGGCGACGAGCTCCGGCTGGAGGCGGACGGTGAAACCGTCGGCACGGCCCGGTACCGGGACGCCTCGGAGGCCGAACGCCGGGACTTCGAGGCCGGCACCTGGCGTCCCCTCGGCGCGACCGACCTCGCGCCGGTCCGGACGGACGGCGGTCCGGCGACGGCGTTCGTCCTCCCGGACGCGCCGGACCGGGCCGTCGAGACGCTCCGGAGCGCCGACGACCGCCTGCTGCTCGCCGGCTACACGCTCACCTCCGAGCGGGTCGCCGAGGCGCTGCTGGCGGCCCACGACCGCGGCGTCGAGGTCCACGTCCTCCTCGACGGGTCGCCGGCCGGCGGGATGACCGACCGGCAGGCCCGCATCCTCGACCGGCTCTCGGCGGCGGGCGTCGACGTCCGCCTCCCGGCCGGCCCGTACGTGCGGTACGACCACCACCACCCGAAGTACGCCGTCGTCGACGGCCGGGCGCTCGTGCTGACGGAGAACTTCAAGCCGGCGGGCACGGGCGGCATGTCGAGCCGCGGCTGGGGGGTCGTCCTCGAGGACCGCGAGGCGGCCGACGCGCTGGCGGACCTCCACGCGACCGACCGCGGCTGGCGGGCGGCGACCCCCTGGCAGCAGTACCGCGAGGGCCGGGAGTTCACCGGCGCCGACCCTGCCCTCGGGGAGTTCCCGGCGCGGCACGACCCCGAGCGGCTGTCGGTCGAGGCGGCGACGGTGCTCGTCGGGCCCGACAACGCCGCCGGCGCCGTCGCCGACCGGATCGACGCCGCCGACGAGCGGGTGCTCGTCCAGCAGGTGACCGTCGGCAGCCGGGACGACCCCCTGCTGCGGGCCACCCTGCGGGCCGCCGACCGCGGCGTGACCGTCCGCATCCACCTCTCGAACGGCTGGTACGTCCGGGAGGACAACGAGGCGCTGGCGGCGTGGCTGAACCGCCGGGCCGACGCCGAGGGCTGGGACCTCGAGGCCCGCGTCGACGACCCCGACGGCTACGAGAAGCTCCACTCGAAGGGCGTCGTCGTCGACGAGACCGCGGTCGTCGGGAGCCTCAACTGGGGCCGGACCTCCCGGACCGAGAACCGCGAGGTCGCCGTCGCCCTCGAGGGGGCGGCGGTCGCCGGCTACTACGCGTCGGTCTTCCGGTCGGACTGGTCGGGGCCGGACGACCGGTCGGTGCCGACGGCGGTCGTCGGCGCCGCCGCGGTCTGCGTCGCCGCCGCGGCGCTGGTCGCGCGGCGAATCGAGGTCGGCGGCCGAGAGGGGGTGGTCGGCTGGCAGTCCTGACACGGAGAACGGGTCAGTCGTCCTCGCGGACGAGCGTGCTCCGGAGCGCCTCGTCGAGTTCGGCGTCGGCCATCTTCTCGACCAGGGCGTCGACGACCGGCTCCCGCATCCCGGAGACGAACTTGATCGAGCCGACGACGAGGTGGCCGCCGCCGGAGACGCCGGCACCCTCGAACTCCGTCTTGAGTTCCTCGACCATGTTGGGGATGTCGAGCCGGACGCCGTCCGACCGGAGCACCGCGAAGTCGGGCCCGTAGCCGATGGTGATGACGGGGTCGCCCGTCTCCTGGACCTTCCGGTCGTGGAGTTCGCCGGTCGTCTTGCCCGGGGCGGGGTAGGTGAACCGGCGGGCGTGGTTCTCGACGTCGAGCCGGTAGAGGTGGGCGCCGTTGTCCAGCCGCTCGTGTTCGACGTGCGGCTCGGCGTCGTCGAGCTGTTCGTCGACGTCGCGGCGGGCGCGGTCGGCGAGGAAGTCGACCAGCTCCGCGTGCCGGTCGGGGTCGTCGCAGCCGACGTTGAGGACGTCCTCGACGAGGCTGTCGCCGGGGTCGTAGCGGAGCCAGTGGGCCGCGTAGTCCAGCGCCTCGCCGATGTCCCGGAGGTCGTCCTCGGCGTAGCCGGCCTCGGCGGCCAGCGCGAGGTAGTCGTCCATGGCGTCGGCCTTCGAGCGGTCCGACAGCCCCGCGACGGCCGGCACGTGCTCGAGGTCGTCGGCCATCGAGGGGTCGATCATCCGCGCCAGCTCGACGCACATCATCCCCGTGGTGACGCGGTAGTCCTCGCCGTGGAGGTACGGGTTGACGTGCTCTTCGACGAGCGGGCCGACGGCGTCGGGGTCCGGGTGGTGGTGGTCGACCACCAGCACCGGGATGTCGTACTGGTCGAGCGCCCGGTAGGCCGGGGTGTCCTCCTCCGTCGAGCCGTTGTCGACCATGAACAGCAGCGGCAGCCGCTGGCCGTGGCGTTCGCGGTCCTCGAGGGCGAAGTTGAGGTCCCGGGTGACGTCCTCCATCTCGTAGAACGGCGCCTTCGAGGGGAGCCGCTTGAACAGGTGCCGGGGGGCGTCGGGGTCCTCGTGGACCTCGGCGACGAAGTTCTGCAGGGCGAGCTGGACCGGCACCGACGCGCACATCCCGTCGCCGTCGGCGTGGTGTCGGAGCCGGACCGGGCGGCCGGACAGCACCGCCCGCCGGAGGCGCTCGGCGACGGCCGCGAGGTCGTCGCGGAGCGTCTCGAAGGCCGGCCACTCGATGAGCGGCTCGACCTCCTCGGGGGCGGCCCGCTCGGCGACGGCGGCCTCGACCCGCTCGCGGACCTCCGCCTCGGCCTCGCCGCGGAGCCTGACGAGCCGGTCGACCTCCAGCTGGACGGCGCCGTCGCGGGTCTCGACGGTGCCCGTCGCCCGGACGACGTCGTCGAGGCCGACCTCGGGGTAGGCCCGGATGCCGGCCTCCTCGAAGGCGGCACACGGCACGACGCCGGCGCCGTCCCGGACCGAGAAGATCGTCGGCCCGCCGGTCTGTTTGACCTGGACGACGTCGCCCTCGAGGTGGACGGTGTCGCCGACGCGGTCGGTCAGGTCGTCGACGCCGACCTCGTCGCCGTGGACGACCGCGACGGCGTCGACCGCCTCGGGCGCGACGTCGGCGTCGGCGAACCCGAGGTCGCCGTTGTCGCGTATCTCGACGAGCTCGACGACGAGGTCGTCGCCGACGGCGGGGTCGGCGTCGAGGTTCGACTCGTGAACGAGCCCGGAGACGTGGTCGGAGAGGTCGACGAAGACGCCGTAGTCGACGACGCCGTTCACCGTCGCGAGATAGCGGTCGCCCTCGTCGACGTCCTCGAGGGTACAGTCGGGGCCGAGGTCGTACACCACCCCGTCGTCGGTGGTCGACTCGGCGTCACCGGCAGCGGACTGAGTCATTACTTTTCGTCGGCTCCGACCGAGTTTAAGCGTGTTGTTGTCGGCCGGACGGCCGACTCGTCCCATCGGAAGCCTTAGTTGCCGGGCAACCCGACGGAGGGGTATGGGATTGCTCGGGTCGTTGACCCCGTCGCTGTTCCGGTCGAGCGAGGTTCTCGGCATCGCCGACGACGCCCTCGAGTTCGCGCTGCAGGCCTCCGAGGACAGCCACCCCGACGAGTACATGGGCCAGCTCCGCGGCGAGGACGCCCGCAAGCTGGGGCTCGACCGCGACGGGACCGTCATCACCGACGTCCTCCTGGCGCCGGGGACGACGACCAACCCCGTCAGCGCGGAGTTCAACCCGACGTACATGCCGAACGACCTCAAGAGCGTCGGCTCGGTCCACTCCCACCCCAACGGGGTGTTGCGCCCGAGCGACGCCGACCTGGCGACGTTCACCCGGGGTGACGTCCACATCATCGTCGGCGCGCCGTACGGCCGCACGGACTGGCGGGCCTTCGACTCCGACGGCGAGCCGACCGACCTCGACGTGCTGGACGTCGAGCTTCCCGACGCCCAGTTCTTCGACTTCACGCAGGACGACATCGACCGGGAGCTCCGCTGAGATGAGACGGGTCGTCGCACAGGGTACCTTCGACCTGCTGCACCCCGGCCACATCCACTACCTCGAGGAGGCCGCCGCGATGGGTGGGGAGCTGCACGTCATCGTCGCCCGCTCGGCCAACGTCACCCACAAGCCGGAGCCGGTCGTTCCGGAGGCCCAGCGCCGCGAGATGGTCGACGCCCTGGCGCCGGTCGACGAGGCACGTCTCGGCCACACCGAGGACTTCTTCGTCCCCATCCGCGACATCGACCCCGACGTGATCGTCCTGGGCCACGACCAGCACCACGACGAGGAGGCGCTGTCGGCGGCCCTCGCCGAGGAGGGCATCGACTGCGAGGTGGCGCGGGCCTCCGCCCGCGAGGGCGACGACAGGGTGCTGTCGACGGGCCGCATCATCGAGCGGGTCTGCCGGCGGCGCTGCTAGAGGCCGTCGTAGACGCTCGACAGCCGCTCGATGGACCGCTCGACGTCCAGCTCCGGCCGCCGGTCCAGACACCGGGCCGACAGCGTCTCCCGGTCGTCGAGGGCCCGCCGGAGCGCCGCCCGGAAGCCGTCGACGTCGCCCGGCGCGAAGTGGTAGCCCGTCTCGCCGTCGACGACCGACTCCGAGAGGGCGCCGCCGTCGACCGCGACGACCGGCGTCCCGCAGGCGACGGCCTCCAGGGCGACCAGCCCCTGGGTCTCGACGGGGCTGGGGAATGCGAAGGCGTCCAGCGCCGAGTAGAAGGTCGGCAGCTCCGCGCGGTCGAGGAAGCCGAGGAAGCGGACGTCGTCGCGGGCGGCCGCCCGGCGCTGCAGCTCCGCCCGGGCCGGGCCGTCGCCGCCGAGGACGACCCCGACGTCGAGGCCCGCCGTCGCCGCCAGCAGGTCACCGAGGCGTTTCTCGTAGCCGTGCCGGCCGGTGTAGCCGACGAGCGGGCCGTCGGGGAGGTTGTACCGGTCCCGGAAGGCCGCGACGGCCGCGTCGCCGGCCGGCTCGAACCGCTCGGTGTCGACGCCGTTGGAGACGACGTGCGTCGGCGTCGCGGTTCCGACCTGGTCGGCGGCCGTCTCGGAGGGGACCACGACGGCGTCGGCCTGCCCGAAGAACCACCGCTCGTAGCGGTCGGCGACCCGGCGGATCGCGCCGGCGAAGGCGTCGCTGATGTAGCCGGCGTACTCCCGTGCCGGGGTGTGATACGAGACGACGAGCGGCAGGTCCCGGTCGGCGGCGAGCCGCCGGGCCGCAAGCCCCAGCGTGAACGGGGTGTGGGCGTGGACGACGTCGGGCCGCAGTTCGCGGGCGGCGTCGGGGACGCCCGGCAGGCCGAACCGGAAGCCCGGGTAGAACGGGAAGCCGACGCTGGAGACCGGAAACTCCCGGGCGTCGGGGTCGTAGCCGTCGCCGCCCGGGTAGACGACGCCCATCCGCCCGCCCCGCCGCTCCCAGCGGTCCCGCCAGGTCCGGAGGGTGTAGGTGACGCCGTTGACCGTCGGGAGATAGGTGTCGGTGAACGCCGCGACGGTCTGCATGCGGCCGGCTTCGCCCACGGGGGTCTAATCCGTTGTGACTTCGACGCCGGCCAGCCGCCGGGCCTCGACGTAGGCGTCGCACAGCGCCTCGCCCACCCGGTCGAGGCCGTGCTCGCGGGCCGTCTCGCGGGCGTTCTCTCCCAGCCGCCGGCGCTCGTCGGGGTCGTCGGCCAGCCGCTCGACGGCCGCGCGGAACTCCGCCCGCGTCGCACAGAGCAGACAGTCCTCGCCGTCGGTGTAGAACTCCCGGAACACCGGGATGTCCCGGAGGACGACCGGCTTGCCGCAGGCCATCGCCTCGAGGACGACCAGCCCCTGGTTTTCGACCTTCGCGGGGAAGCAGAAGACGTCGCCGGCGGCGAAGGCGCCGCGCTTGTCCTCGACCCAGCCCGTGAAGGTGACGTTCGCCGGCGGGTCGCCGGTCCACCGCCGGACCGCCCGCGAGGCCTGCGGCCCGGTGTCGTACGGCCCGAACCAGGCGAACTCGAGGTCGGTGGCCTCCGCCAGCCGGCAGAACGTCGACAGCCCCTTCCGCTCGAAGACGTTGCCGACCGCGAAGACGACCGTCCCCTCGAGGTCGTACCGGCGGCGGTACGGCTCCCGGAGCGACTCGAAGCCGGCCAGCGACTCGAGGTCGACGCCGTTGGTCACCGGCCGGATCGGCGCCTCGACGGGGTACGACTCCAGGGTCCGGCGGGTGTAGTCGCTCGGACACAGCACCAGGTCCGCCTGCGAGTAGAACCACTGGAGATATCGTCCGAGGGCGGGCGCGGCGGCCGTCGACCCGCGAAAGCTCTCGGCGAAGTCCTCGCGGGTGACGTGGGCGTGCAGCACGAGCGGCACCCCCTGGCGGCGGGCGTGGCGGGCCACCGCGACCGACCCCGGGCCGACGAGGTTGCAGTGAGCGACGTCGTAGGACGCAAACAGCGGGTCGCCGGCGATCCGTCCCGCTGCGGCCGCCCGCAGTCCGCCGCCGTTCCACGGCGAGGTGACCACCTCGAGGTCCGTGTCGACGTCCGCCAGGGCCGTCCGCTGCTGTCGGGTCGCCGTCCCGATGCCGCTGCGGTCGAGCCGGGACTCGAGTTCGAGGTAGTTCAGGACGCGCACGCTCCGGCTGCGACCGGTCGGCACTTAATCCGGACGGTCGGCGGCGGACGGGAAAGCGAAGCCCCCTTGATTGCCGACCCCGAACCGCGCGTATGTCGACAGTTCGTGGCCCGACACTCGCCCGCGAACACCCGCGGGCGCTGACGGCCGTCCTGACCGTCGTCGGCTACGTCGTCGTCCTCGGGACGCTGTACGGCGACGTCGGCCTCTACCCCGAGATCTCGGAGTCGACCGTCGACGCCCTGGCGGCGGCCATCGCCGTCGTCAACTCCCTCACCGTCGGCTGTCTGCTCGCCGGGGTCTACTGGATCCGCAACGGCGAGCCCCGGAAGCACCGGGCGGCGATGGTCGCGGCCTTCACGCTCATCCTCGTGTTCCTCGTCCTCTACCTGCTGAAGACCGGCGGCGGCGGCCGCAAGGAGATCGTCGAGGGCGCCCCGCTGCGCAGCTACTACCTCGGGATGCTCGGGGTCCACATCCTGCTGTCGGTGGTGTCGGTGCCGCTGGTCCTCTACCAGGTGACGCTGGGGGTGACCCACACCACCGCCGAGCTGCGGGAGACGGCCCACGCGACGGTCGGCCGCGTCGCCGTCTCCGCCTGGCTCGTCAGCCTCGTCCTCGGCGTCGTCGCCTACCTCATGCTGGCGTTCTTCTACGGCCCCGAGCACATCGAGTACGTCACCGGGGTCGCCTGAGATGCCCGACAAGGACGCGGTCCGGGAGGCGGTGTGGGACGAACTCGACGACAGCGGGGAGGCGCGGTTTCCGTTTCCGCCGCACGGGCGGATTCCCAATTTCGCCGGGGCCGAGGCGGCCGCCGACCGGCTGACCGAGACGGACGCCTGGGCCGAGGCGGACGTCGTCAAGGCCAACCCCGACGCGCCGCAGTTGCCCGTCCGGCGGGCGGCGCTGCGGGCCGGCAAGACCCTCTACATGGCCGTCCCGCGGCTGGCCGAGGAGCAGCCGTTCCTCCGGCTGACGGCGGCGGCGGTCGACGACATCGACGACGCGACGACGGTCGGCGGGTCGGCGGAGGCGGGCGTCCCGGTCGGGCCCGGAGAGATGGAGCCGGTCGACCTGATCGTCTCCGGCAGCGTCGCCGTCGACGACGCCGGCGCCCGGGTCGGCAAGGGCGAGGGGTACAGCGACCTGGAGTTCGCCGTCCTGCGGGAGTTCGGCCTCGTCGACGGGGCGACGACCGTCGCCACGACGGTCCACGAGCGCCAGGTCCGGGAGACGGCGCTGCCGACGACGGCACACGACGTGCCGATGGACCTGGTGGTGACGCCGGAGCGGACCCGCCGGCCCGACGGCGGCGACCGGCCCGACGGCGTCGACTGGGGGGCGCTGGACGACGACCGGCTCGCGGAGATTCCGGTGCTCCGGCGGCTCCGCCCGGAGTGATATCCCGACGACCCCGCCCGGAGTGACACCGCCGTAGCCGGGCGCCTCGGGGGCCGTCCGGCCGCCTCACGTCCGGCGCCCAGAGGACCCGAAACGCACGATTACGGCAGGTAGAGAACCTGCACGGACGTTTCCTTGCGGTGGAGTTATTCGTCGCCGTCCCCTACGCATGGTGTGAGGAGTACATCACCGCCAGAGGCCGGCATGTCGACCGAGCCGGTCGACTACGAGACCGTCGACGAGCGCGTGCTGGTCGTCGGCGCCGGCGCCGCGGGCGCCCGGACGGCCATCGAACTGGTCGACCGGGGCGTCGACCCCGAGGACGTGCTGGTCATCGGGAAGCGGAGCCACGGCGACGCCCACACGACGTGGGCCCGCGGCGGCATCAACGGTGCCCTCGGGACGTTGGACCCCGAGGACGACTGGACCATCCACGCCGCCGACACGCTGAACGAGGGCGGCCACATCAACGACCCGGGGAAGGTCGAGACCGTCACCCGGCGGATGCCGGGGCTGCTGCGGGAGCTCGACGAGTGGGGCATGGACTTTTCCCGCACCGACGACGGCGACATCGCCCAGCGGTACTTCGGCGCCCAGTCGTTCCGGCGGACCGCCTTCGCGGGCGACTACACCGGCGAGGCGCTGCTGGACACGCTCGTCGAGCAGGCGCAGGCCCGTTCCATCCCCTACCGGGAGAACGTCATCGTCTCCCGGCTCGTCGCCGACGGGGGGCGCGTGCTCGGCGCCGTCGGGACGGACCTCGACACCGGCGAGTTCGTCGTCTTCGACGCCGACGTCGTCGTGCTGGCCGCCGGCGGCTACACCGGGCTGTACGGCCGCCACTCCTCGCGGGACGACGAGAACACCGGCGACGGACCGGCGCTGGCGTACCAGGCCGGCGCGGCGCTGGCCGACATGGAGTTCGTCCAGTTCCACCCGACCGGCATGGTCGGCGACCGCTACGGCGACGACTGGGACGGCCGGCTCGTCACCGAGGCGGTCCGCGGCGAGGGCGGCCGGCTGTTCAACAGCGAGGGCGAGCGGTTCATGGAGCACTACTCCCCGGACCAGATGGAGCTGGACGCCCGCGACGTCGTCGCCCGGGCCATCGCCCAAGAAATCGACGAGGGCCGCGGCACCGAAAACGGCGGCGTCTACCTCGACATCTCCCACCGGGACCGCGGGTTCATCCGGGAGCGGCTGCCGCGGATGTACGAGCGGTTCGCCGACCTGGGCGTCGACATGGCCGAGGAGCCGGTCGAGGTGTCGCCGACGGCCCACTACGGGATGGGCGGCGTCGTCGTCGACGACGACGGCGAGACGGACGTCGACGGGCTGTACGCCGTCGGCGAGACGATGGCCGGCGTCCACGGCGCCAACCGCCTCGGTGGTAACTCCCTGGCGGAGACCATCGCCTACGGCGCCGTCGCCGGCGAGGCGATCGCCGAGCGGCTCCCGGACCGCGGCGGCGACTCCGACGTGCTGCACGACCGCTCCCGGGTCCACCTCCGGGACCTCCAGGCGCTGTCGGACGCCGACGGCGACGAGGCGCCCGAGGCGCTGCTCGACGAGCTCCGGGCGCTACTGTGGGAGCGGACCGGCATCCTCCGGGACGACGACGGGCTGGCGGCCGGCCTCGAGCGGCTCGAACGGCTGCGGTCGCGGGCGGCCGACCTCGCGGTCGGCGACCGGACGAGCCGCTCCTACGAGTTCGCCCTCGACCTCGGCTTCGGGCTGCGGGTCGCCGATGCCGTTCTCCGGGGCGCCCGCGAGCGGACCGAGTCCCGCGGCGCCCACTACCGGACCGACCACCCGGACGTGGACCCGGAGTGGCAGCGGAACGTCCACTACCGGCGCGACAGCGTCGGCACCCCCCGGCTGACGACGACGCCGGTCGAGGAGCCGAGCGAGCCGGTCCAGGCGGCGCTCGACGCCGAGCACGAACTCGACTACCACCAGCTCGAGTAGCCCGACGTCCGGCGGGTCGGCGGGTCGGCGGTCCGCTCAGGCAACCGGGTGACCGCCCGCCGTGCCGGCTATCTCGTTCTGCCCCGCTCAGGGGACGCACCAGATGCCGCGGTCGGCGTCCAGAACGGAGCCGGCGGCGACGTGCGGCAGGGCGACGATGCTGATGAAGACGCTCCACAGCGCCACGGCCCCCGGGAGGACGTCGACGCCGGCCAGCGGGTTCGGGAACGGCCAGTAGACGGCCGCCAGAAGGGCGCCGGTGCCGAGGTCGCCGGCGACGAGGATGCCCCACGCGCGGCGAGCGACGGTCGCCGTGTCGTCTTCGAGGCGTCGGCCTGCGTGAGCGAGTTCGCCGACCGGTTCGGCGACCCCCAGGGAACCGCGCTGGGGCTGGCGCACACGCTCCGGCAGACGGGGCCGTTCCGGCCCGACCGCCGCCGCGGCCCCGACGGGCTCTACCACGCCGGCGCCTACACGACGCCCGGAGGCGGGATGCCGATGTGTCTGGTCAGCGGCGAGCGGACCGCACGGGCCGTCGTTGAAGACGAGGGCGCCGACGTGGACGTCAACGCGGCCGCGGGCGATGGGTGGCGAGCGCCGACGGACTGAGCCGGCCGTGGTCGGCCGTCGTCGGGACGGCAGTCGTCAGTCCGTCGTCGGGACGGCGAG
Organism: Haloarculaceae archaeon; assembly: GCA_018609665.1. Classification (GTDB taxonomy): domain Archaea; phylum Halobacteriota; class Halobacteria; order Halobacteriales; family Haloarculaceae; genus Natronomonas. Next base: position 14,533 of record JAHENN010000014.1, read on the forward strand.
GGCGCCGGCGGCAAAGAAGCCGACCGCGAGCGCCGACAGCACCGCGAGGTTGAGGTACGGGTCGGTGCCGACGAGGGCGTCCCCGGAGCGGTAGACGGCGAGGGTCCCGGGCGGCCGGAAGGTCGCCGCCCGGAGGCCGCGGGCGAAGTACGTCAGCGGCGACAGCGCGACCAGCGGGCGGAACCACGCCGGCAGCAGTTCGGGCGGGACGAAGGTCCGCGAGAGGAACAACAGCGGGAGCGCGACGCCGTTGGCGGCGGCGACGACGCCGTCCTGGGAGTCGGCGACCCGTCCGAGCACCGCGCCGAAGCCGCAGAACAGCGCGGCGCCGGCGACGAGATACGGGACGACGAGCGGCGAGAAGGCGACGCCGGCGCCGGTGACCGCGACCACCAGCCCGAGGACGAGGACGGCCGCCAGCCCGACGACGGCGGCGTTGACGAGCGTCTGGGCGAGCAGCCACTCCGCGCGGGACAGCGGCGTCGTCGCCAGCTTCTCGAAGCGGTTGCCGTCCCGGTGGCGGGCCACCTCGCTGCCGACCCGCGTCAGCGGCGTGAACAGCACGACCACCGCGAGGTAGCCGGCGACGTAGTAGCCCGGTGGCTCCGCGAACAGCCCGCCGCCGGCCGGGTCCGTCCGGACCAGCGCGCCGAAGATGAGGATGATGATGACCGGGAAGAAGAAGGTGAAGAAGACGGCGGTCCGGCGGCGGACGAAGGCGTACCAGGCGGCCCGCGTCTCGGCGGCGACCCGTCCGAGTCGGCTCACGCGGCCGCCTCCGATTCCAGCTCACGCGGGTCGACGTCGGCGCCGGCCAGCGCGAGGTAGACGTCCTCGAGGCCGGGCTGCCGCCAGGTGAGCCGCTCGTGGTCGACGCCGGCGTCGCCGAGCGTCTCGACGACCGCCGGGATCTCCCCGGGGCCGACCCCGACCGCGAGGTGTCGCTCGTCCGGCAGGACGTGGTAGCCGGCCCGCTCAAGCGCCCGCGTCGCCGCCTCTTCGTCGTCGACCTCGACGACGAGCCGGTCGGTGCCGCCGTGCCGCTCCAGCAGCTCCGCCGGCGAGCCGAGCGCGACCAGCCGGCCGTCGGCCAGCAGCCCCACCCGGTCGGCCAGCCGCTCGGCCTCCGCCATGTAGTGGGTCGTCAGGACGACGGTCGTCCCCCGCTCGGCCAGCCCCTCGATGAGCCCCCACAGTTCGCGCCGGCCGGCCGGGTCGACGCCGGTCGTCGGCTCGTCGAGGACGAGCAGCTCGGGGTCGTTGACCAGCGCCGTCCCGACGCAGACGCGGCGCTTCTGACCGCCGGAGAGGTCCTCGTAGTGGGTGTCGGCCGCCGCCGTCAGCCCGACGTCGTCTAGGACGGCGTCGACGTCGCGGGCGTCGTCGTAGAGCCCCGCGTAGCGGGCGACGAGTTCGCGGGCGGTGAGGCGGTCGGCCGGCGAGAACTCCTGCGGGAGGAGCCCGAGCCGTTCGCCGGCGACGGCCGCGGGGTCGCGGCCGAACACCTCGACGTCGCCGTCGACCCGGGTCGTCCCCGTCAGCGCGCGTATCAGCGTCGTCTTGCCGGCGCCGTTCGGCCCGACCAGCGCGAACACCTCGCCGGCCTCGACCGCCAGCGAGACGCCGTCCAGCGCGACCGTCTCGCCGTAGCGGCGGCGCAGCGACTCCGCACGGATGACCATACCCGAAGGGCGACCGGCGCGAGGGTAAAGCCTGCCGTTCGCGGCCTACAGTTCCGTCCGGACCCGCCGCGTCACCTCGTCGACGTCGTAGTCGTCGTGGACCGCGAAGACGGTGTCGCCGTCGACACGGACCTCGAAGACGCCGTCGTCGCCGGTCACCAGCGCCACGCGGTCGAGGTCGGCGCCGAACGACGTCAGAAGCGCCTCGGCGACGTCGGTCGCACGGTTCAGGAAGCCACACGGGACGCAGTACTCGATCTCGACGTCGGTCACCCCGGAACCAGCGGCGGCGGCCGCTTGAGGTTAGCGCCCGGGGACGCCCGGCCGCAGCGTCAACAGCAGGACGGTGACGACGAAGACGGCGGTCCCGAGGGCGTACGTCTGCGTCGAGGCCGCCGCCGCCAGCGCCGCCCCGCCGCCGAGGAAGCCGCCGACGACCGACGCGATCACCGGCAGCGTACAGGAGACACAGGAGAACAGCCCCAGGAGGCCGCCGGCGACGGCGCCTTTCGCCTCGACGGCCGTCAGGTAGACCAGATACGACAGGACGGCGTAGCCGAACGCCGTGTACGGGACGACCGCCACCCGGAGCAGTTCGCCGCCGTAGAACACCGCGGGGTTCCAGCCGGGCGGTAGCTCGGTCAGCTGGACCGACAGCCCAGCAGCGGGCTCGCCGCCGGGGCCGACCAGCCCGCCGGCGACGGCCAGCACCGCGAAGTAGCCCCCGGCGACGGCGCCGGCGACGAGCCGGGTCCGGGTCGGGGCCGGCGGCCGCGGCGTCCGCAGGGCCGCCCACGTGCCGACGGTGAGCCAGACGACCGGGAAGAGCCAGTACAGCGTCGGCGACCGGTCGGCGACCGCCCCGTACAGCAGCGTCAGCAGCAGGACGGTGTTGGCGACCGCGGCGGTGTACAGCAGCGTACGGCCGTCGTCGAGCCGTTCGAGGAGGCCGTCGTCGAGCCGGTTGAGGAGGTTCATACCGCGAGCGAGTCGACGACGACCGCGACCAGCAGCAGACCGAGGTAGGTGTTGGAGGCGTGGAAGGCCCGGAACGCGGCCGACTCGGTTCGTTCGCGGTGCAGCTGGACGACCGCCCACAGGAACACGGCCCCGAACGTCACCGTCACGCCGGCGTAGAGCCACCCCAGCCCGGACAGCGCCGTCAGGGCGCCGGCCGCCAGTAGCGTCGCCCCGAGGTACAGCAGGATGTGCTTGCGGGTCTCGGTCTCGCCGCGGACGACCGGCATCATCGGGAAGCCGCCGCGCTCGTAGTCCTCCCGGTAGGCCAGCGCGAGGTTGTAGAAGTGCGCCGGCGTCCACAGGAAGATGAGTCCC
>JAHENN010000015.1 GCA_018609665.1 Haloarculaceae archaeon
ACTCCTCGCGACCACGGCCGACCATCCGCCGGGCGGCGTCCCGCGTCGGGCCGTCCAGCGCGACCCCGCCGAGAACGGCACAGCCGACGTACGGCGCGGCCGTCCGTGCCCAGCCTGCGTCGGCGGCGCCGGACAGCGACGCGGCCGCGACGCGCGGCTCGAACACTACGCCACCTCCGCGCCGACCCGCTCCAGGGCCTCCCGGACGGCCCGGCAGACCCGGCGGCCGTCGGCGGGCGTCCCCAGCTCGACGTCGGTCCGGACGACCGGCCGCTCGAGGTCGGTCCCGTCGTCGTCGTCGAGGACGAACGCGTCGGCGAAGGGGTAGGCCTCGGCGACGCCGGCCGTCGACGGCTCGCGGCCGGTGGCGGCCATCAGGTCGGCGGCCGGCCCGGAGAACACCCGGTCCTCGAGGAACGGCGAGACGGCGACGACGGTCGTCGCCTCGAGCGCCTCGCGGAACCGGTCCATCGCGAGCATCGGCCCGAGGCTCGTGACCGGGTTCGACGGCCCGACGACGACCGGCTCCTCCAGCGCCGTCAGCGCCGCGTCGGTCGGCTCGGCGGCTTCCGCCCCCCGGAACTCGACGTCCTCGACGGCCGGCTCCGCGCGGCGGTAAACCCAGAACTCCTGGAAGTGCATCGGCCCCTCCTCGCTGTGGACGATCGTCGCGACGGGGTCGTCGCTCATCGGCAGGACCGGCCGGTCGACGCCGAGCCCGTCGGCCAGCGTCTCGACGACCCCGGTCAGCGTCCACCCCTCGTCGAGCAGGCCGGTCCGGGTGACGTGGACCGCCCGGTCGCGGTCGCCCAGCTCCATGAACTCCGCGACGCCGGAGAAGCGCCGCCAGCGGGCGATGTCGCGGCCCGACGTCTGTGCCTCCTCCGAGAGGTAGCGCGGGCCGGCCTCGAGGCCGGCCTCGTCGGCGAGCGTCTGCACGGCGTCGTGGGTCTCGGTCGTGTCGTCGGCGATGCCCCACCACCGCTCGCGGTCCAGCAGCTCCGCCTCCGAGAACAGCACCGTGTCGACGTCCGGGCAGACGACCAGCCCGCCCATCTCGACGTCGTCGCCGGTGTTGCAGACGACCGGCGACGACGCCGGCTCGAAGACCGGGTCCCCGCCGTACAGCAGCTTCGGCGTTCCCGTCCCGCCCGCGAGGAACGTGACCATGCCAACCCTACCGCGGCGACGGGTTTGTATCTGACCGTCGGCGAGGATTCGGCCGTCGCCGATGGAGTACGTGCACGGATGGAGCACGTGCGCGTCGGACGTCACGCGCGAGTGCGGACGCTTTTGCCCCCGACCGCCGAAGCCCCAGCATGAACGCCATCAAGGACTCCGTCCACGACTGGATCCCGCTGGGGCCGGTCGCGGCCGACCTGGTGGACACGCCCGCCGTCCAGCGGCTCCGCCACATCAAGCAGCTGTCGACGGTGCGGCTGGTCTACCCCTCGGCGTCACACACCCGCTTCGAGCACTCGCTGGGCGTCTACCACCTGGCCCGGGAGGCGCTCCGCTTCCTCGACGTCGACGGCGAGCGGGCCGACCACGTCCGTGCCGCCGCGCTGCTGCACGACGTCGGCCACGGCCCGTACGGCCACCAGACCGAGGACGTCATCCGGCGCCGCACCGGCCGCGACCACGAGGGGCTGCGGTTCGAGCACTTCGTCGCCGGCGCGGTCGGCGCCCGCCTAGGGCTGGAGCTGGCGGCCGACGGCGCCCGCGTCGGGCGGGCCTTCGAGCGCGCCGTCGCCGGCATGAGCGAGCAGTCCGGCGGCAACACCCAGTTCGGGGCGCTGCTGATGGTGACGCCGCTGGTCGCCGCCGCCGCGGCCGACCGGCTCTCGCCGGCGGGCGCCGCAGCCGTCGTCGAGGAGACGACCGTCGCGGACGCCTGCGACTTCTACCGGGCCTTCGACCACGTCGACGTCGCCGTCGACGACCCGCCGCCGGACCTCGACGACCTCGACGTCCGCCGCGGCGGCGACGCGACGGCGGCGGTCCGGGAGCGGGAGGTCACGCTGTACGACGTGATGGAGCTGTCGGCCGACGTCGACGGCGTGGCCGCCGAGTGGACCGGCGGCTTCGCCCGGAGCTTCGAGGCCGCGGGCTGGCTGCTCGACGACGACGGGCCGGTCTACCGGCGCGCCTCGCGGGCGTTCCTCCGGCTGCTGGCCGCGGAGGTCGACACCTTCGTCGTCACGCGGAACGGGCGGGCCGTCGCCGAGGAGGTGCGCCGGCGGGCGCGGGCGGTCCTCGACGGCGAGGCCGACGCCGAGGCGCTGGCCGAGGAGCTCGTCGCCCGGGACGTCAACCCGGGGACGACGGCCGACCTGACGGCGGCGGCGCTGTTCGTCGCCCTCGAACGGGGGTTGAGCGTGTGACCGCCGACTGGCCGGTCGACCTCGACGGCGTCACCGAGTCGGTGGTGACGACGCTCGGCCCCAACGACCGCTGGAACGTCGCCGCCCTGGGGCTGTTCGCCGGCGACCCGGTGACGGCCCGCACCTGGGGCCGGACCCGCACCTGGCGGAACTTCACGGAACGCGGCGGCGGCCACGTCCAGTTCACCCCCGACCCGGTCGACTTCGTCGACGCCGCCTGCTCCATCCGGGAGACCGACGAGCCGGTGCTCGACAGCGCCCACGCCTGGGCCGAAATCGAGGTCGAGGCCGTCGACGAGGGCGAGGAGGGCAGCACCCAGTGGGTCGACTGGGAGCTGGAGCCCGTCGAGTCGGCGGTCGTCCGCCGGACGGTGCCGACGACCAACCGGGGGTACGGCGCGGTCATCGAGGCCACCGTCGCGGCCTCCCGGCTGGACGTCCCCGGCTACGACACCGAGACGCTCCGGGAGCGGCTGTCGTACTTCACGGACGTGATAGAGAACTGCGGCGGCGAGCGGGAACGGGAGGCCCTCGAGCGGCTCCGCGAGTACGAGGACGTCTGAGCCGCCCGGGGTTTCGAACCTTTTTTGCGTGCGACTCCGGTAGATGCGGATACGATGGCCATCAAACCCGCCTACGTCAAGAAGACCGCCAAGCTCCTCATGGAGCGGTATCCGGACGCCTTCGGCGACGACTTCGAGCACAACAAGGAGGTCGTCACGGAGCTGACGAACGTCGAGTCGAAGGGCGTCCGCAACCGGATCGCCGGCTACATCACCCGCAAGCAGCGCCCCGCGCAGCCGGCCTGACGGGTTTCTCCGCCGCCTCGAACGTTCGTACCATTCACAACCGTTTTGAGCGGCCTCTGCGTACGCCGTGTAATGTCACCTCGCGTAGCGGTTCTCGGCGCGACCGGCGCCGTCGGACAGCGACTCGTACGCCTCCTCGACCCGCATCCCGACTTCGAGGTCGCCGCGCTGACGGCGTCGGCCGACAGCGCCGGCCGGCCGTACCGCGAGGCCGCCAAGTGGCGGCTGGAGGCGCCGATCCCCGACGGCGTCGCCGACGTCACCGTCGCCGAGACCGACCCCGACGCCGTCCCGGACGACGTCGCGCTGTGTTTCTCCTCGCTGCCGTCGGACGTCGGCGCGGCGGTCGAACCGGCGTTCGTCGAGGCCGGCTACGTCGTCTCCTCGAACTCCTCGAACGCCCGCCTCGACGACGACGTCCCGCTGACGATTCCCGAGGTCAACGCCGACCACCTCGGGCTCATCGAGGTCCAGCGCGACGAGCGCGGCTGGGACGGCGCCCTGGTGAAGAACCCCAACTGCTCGACCATCACGATGGTGCCGACGCTGGCGGCGCTTGTGGAGTTCGGCCTCGAACGCGTCCGCGTCTCGACGCTGCAGGCCGTCTCCGGCGCCGGCTACTCCGGGGTCACGTCGATGGAGATCCTCGACAACGTGCTCCCGCACATCGACGGCGAGGAGCGGAAGATGGAGACCGAGTCCCGGAAGCTGCTCGGCGAGTTCGACGGCGCGGCGGTCGAGGATCACGACGCCGTCGTCTCGGCGTCCTGCAACCGGGTGCCGACGCTGGACGGCCACCTCGAGAACGTCTGGGCGGAGCTGGCCGACGACCCCGCGCCCGGGGCCGTCGCCGAGGCGATGCGGTCGTACCCCGGCGTCGACCTGCCCTCCTCGCCGGACCCGCTCATCGAGGTGTTCGAGGCGCCGGACCGCCCGCAGCCGCGGCTCGACCGCACCGTCGGCGACGGGATGGCCGTCGCCGCCGGCGGCATCGAGTCGACGCCCGACGGCGTCCAGTACGACTGTCTCGCGCACAACACCATCCGGGGCGCCGCCGGCGCGAGCGTGCTCAACGGCGAACTGCTGCTGGAGGAGAGCTACGTCTGAGCGCCCGCCGGTCCGCCCGCCTCAGCCCTCGACGACGACGTTCCGCAGCGGCCGGTCGTCGGCCAGCCGGCGGACGTTGTCGGCGACGATGTCGGCCAGCCGCTCGTAGTACTCCGGCGTGGCGCCGGCCGAGTGCGGCGTCACGACGACGTCGTCGAAGCCCCACAGCGGGTGGTCGTCGGGCAGCGGCTCGGGGTCGGTGACGTCGAGGGCGGCGCCGCCGATCCGCCCGCGCCGGAGCGCCCGGACGAGCGCGCCCGTGTCGACCACCGCGCCGCGGGCGACGTTGACGAGGACGGCCGCCGGCGGCAGCGTCGCGAACTCGGCGTCGGAGACGAGCCCGCGGGTCGCGTCGGTCAGCGGACAGCAGAGCACGAGGTAGTCGGTCCGGGCCAGCGCGTCGTCCAGTTCGTCGGCGCCGAGCACCTCGTCGGTCGGCCCGCCGGCCTCCGGACGGCGCCGGACGCCGAGCGTCGTCACGTCGAACGGGGCCAGCCGCTCGGCGACGGCGGAGCCGATGGCGCCGAGGCCGACGACCGTCACCGTCGAGCCGGCGAGTTCGTCCGGGTACTGCGGCCGCCAGCGGTCGGCCCGCGCCGCCTCGTGCAGCCCGCGTGCGAACGAGAGCACGGCGCCGACGGCGTGTTCCGCGGCGTTCGGGGCGTGGACGCCGGCGGCGTTCGTCACCGTGATGCCGGCGTCGGCCAACGCTTCGGTCGGGAGGTGGTCGTAGCCGGCGAAGGTGCAGGCGAACAGCGCGGTCCCGTCGGCGGCCGCGAGCAGGTCGTCGTCGACCCGGCGGCCGGTGATGACGTCGGCCGTTTCGGCGCGGTCCCGCTCCTCGGCCGGCGTCCGGGCGCGGACGACGGCGTGGCCGGGGAGCCGTTCTGCGAGCGCGTCGGCGTACTGCGACGACGGGAGCCCGTGGACCCCCTCGCGCAGGACCAGCAGTTCCATGCCGCCGGCTTCGGCGCGGCGGCTAATGAACTCACGGCCCCGGAACGACGACGACCGGCCGCGATGCTCCGGCGACGAGTCGCGCCCGGTCCTCCGGGTCGACGACGCCGCGCGGCAGGAGCATCTCGTCGGCCCCGGCGTCGGCCGCCGCGCCAAGGACCGCCTCAACGGGGTCGGCGCCGTCGGCGGGGGCCGTCTCGACCGGCGCCGGGGCGAGACGGGCCCGGGCGACGTTCGCGGCGTCGCCGGCATCTCGGTCGTCGTCGGCCGCGGTCGCGACGACGACCTCGTCCGTCGCCCGTCGCTCGAGGTAGTCGCAGGCCGCGGCGGTCGCGTGGACCGAGTCCGTCACGACGAGATGGCGCATGCCCGCGTTCGGGCCGCCGGGCTCACGACGTTTCCGGTCGGCGAGCGTCGACCGGACGCCGGACCGACGGACGGCGCCGGCAAGGCGAGAAGATTGGCCGGCTGAGTTAGATTTAATACGAACCGTGTCATTAGTTGACAATCCCCACCGAGGCCGTGGGTGCACGCGGACGTCCCCTCCCGGATCGGCGACAGCGGAGACGGGAGGGGATGGGGGCCGACGCCGAGCGTCCGGACGGGCGACGAGGCCCAGGTCCCGAAGGAGAACCGAAGCGGCCCACCGCGCCGCCGCCGCGGCGGTGGCGGTCGAAGGCCAACTACTGGACCACGCGCAAGCGGGGTTCGCGAACACGACGGCACGCCGGACGCCCCGGCTGAAGGGCGTTCGCGACGGCAACGCCGGTGAGAGTCCGGCTCCCGCCGGTCGAGGAGGCCGGCCGAGGCCGACGGCGTCGGCCGAAGGCCGCGACCTCCGTCGACGCCGGCAAGACCCGGTGGGAACCCGGGTAAAGCCAGGCGCACGCTCGACGGCGGTGGAAGCCCGCCGAAAGCCGTCGCCGGCCGTGCGGGCCGTGGACAACGTCTCCCGGCCGCGTGCGGTTCCCGCGTCCGCGGTGGGGACTTTCACGTTCTTCAGCG
>JAHENN010000016.1 GCA_018609665.1 Haloarculaceae archaeon
GGCCGGCGCCGCCGCGCCGGCACCCCGACGGAGCGGCAATTAAGTTCCGGGGCGCCGAGGTCCAGGCATGGAGTTCACCGACGCCCTCCGGGCGCTCGTCGCGGTCTACCGATCGCGGGCGGACGAGCTGCTCCCGGTGTACTTCCTCTCGCCGGCGGTCGCACAGGTCGCACGGGCCGTCGCGTACGCTGGAGTCGGGGTCGTCTACGCCTACCTCGCGGCGACCGGCCGTCTGGCGCGGGTCCGGGCCGACCTCCGGGCCGCCGAGGTCGCGCCGCCGGGTCCCGACGCGGACCCCGAGGCCCTGCGGCGGTGGTTCGAGGCCGCCGCGCCGGCCTTCGAGCGGCTCGTCGTTCCCGAGGTCGTCGCAGTCCTCGGCGCGACGACCGTCCTCGCGGTTGCGGTCTTCGCCGTCCTGTACGCCGTCGCGACGGCAGCGCAGCTGCGCTGCTGTCTGGCGACGCTGCGCAGCGAGCGGGGGACGACGGCCGCCGTCGCCGGCGCGAGACGACACTGGCGGCCGCTGCTCGGGCTGGCGATTCTGCAGCTGGTCGTGGTCGTGCTGCTGACCGGGCTCGCGGCGGCGCCCGTGGCCGCGGTAGTGACGATATCGCCGGTCGCGGGCATCGCCGCCGGACTGTTCGTCGGCCTGCCGTGGCTGGTCGCCGTCGCCGTCGTCCGGCTGGTGTTCGTCTTCGCGGCGGCGGCCGTCATCGTCGACGGGACCGGTATCCGGGACGGCCTCGGCAGCGGCACCCGGTTCGTGCGCACGAACCCGCTGTGGGCGGCGGGCTATCTCGTCGCCGCGGTCGGCGTGTTCGTGCTCGTCGGGTCGGCGTCGGCGGTCGGCGGCGCGGGCGGCGGCGCCGCCGGTGCCCTGCTCGGAATCGTCGTCACGTCGCCGGTCCTCGACCTGCTGAAGGTCGCCCTCTACGCGGACCGCGGCGGCGGCATCGACCCGCCGGCGCCGCCGTCGGCGACGCTCTCCGACCAGCTCCGGGCGGGCGTCCGCCGCGGCGTCGACGCCCTGACGACGTTCGTCCGGCGGCATCCGGGGCTGCACGCGGCCGCGACGCTGGCGTTCCTCGGCGGCGGCCTCGCCGGCTGGACGCTGGCGGGGCCATACGAGGGGCTCGTGGCCGCCTCCATCGAGGCCCGGCTCGCCGACCACTCGCCGCTGTCGGCGGCGGTGACGTTCGCGGCGAACAACACCGCCGTGGCCGTCGGCAGCGCGGCCTCGGGGCTGGCGTTCGGAGTGCCGTCCGTCGTCGCGCTGCTGTTCAACGGGACGCTGTTCGGCGTGCTGGCGCGGCTCGAGGTCGCGCCAGCGGTGCTGGCAGCCTTCGTCGCGCCGCACGGGCTCGTCGAGATTCCCGCGCTGCTGGTCGCCGGGGCGCTGGGGCTGTCGCTGGGCGGCACCGGCTGGCGGGCGCTGACCGGCGACGCCGGTCGAACGGACGTGGCGGCCGCCCTCGAGCGGGCCTTCTGGGTGCTCGTCGGCGTCGCCCTCATGCTCGCCGTCGCCGGAGCGGTCGAGGGGCTGTTCAGCCCCTACTACTTCCGGCCGTTCCTCGGGTGACGGCGACGACGGCAGCCGCGACCGTGGCCGGGGATACCCGGGTGTTTTCATCGCGTGAAAACGCCGACGGGTCTTGATGTGGGTGGCTCTCATGATTCGAGACAGACCGAAAGGGAACACAGTATGGACATGAATACCAACGACGGAATCTCGGCGGAGCAACTACGGAAGGAACTGGGAGCAGTGGAGACGACGGCCGACGAGGCCGAAAGCGCCGACGCCGGTTCCTCGGAAGAGATCGTCGCGGACGTCAGACAGCAGCTCTCCGGGGGCGGAACCTTCCGGTTCGACGAGGACCTGGTCAAGGAGTCGCTGGACGACCTCCTGCTGGTGCTGATCGCGCTGAACGACGGCGGCGCCCACGGGAAGGGTCTGATGAGCGACCTCGCGAACCACTTCGACGCCCACCTGAGCCCCGGCACCGTCTACCCGCGGCTGCACGACCTCGAGGAGGAGGGGCTGCTCGAGGTCCACGAGCTCGTGAAGACGAAGAAGTACTCGATCGCCGACACCGAGCGGACCCGCCGGCGCATCGAGCAGACGCTGCAGCACCACATCGCCATCGGGAGCGTCTTCCGCGCCTCTCTCGACGAGATCTGAGGCGGTCGTGCCGTCACTTCTGCGGCCGGAGTCGCTCTAGAGGACGGTCTCGACGCCGTCGGTCCGCCGGACGACCACCTGCCCGGTCGCCGTGTCGAACCGCATCGACCGGCCGGCGTCGCCGCCGACCTCCTCGCCGACCAGGCCGACTCCCTCGGCGGCCAGCACCTCGCGAGCCGCCGCGACGTTGCGCTCGCCGACCGGCCCGTCGGGGTCGGCCTCGAACCGGACGATGGTGGCGCCGCCGGTGAGCTTCGCCTCGACGGGGCCGGCCTCGCGGGCCGAAAGCGCCTCCAGCGCGAGCCGGACCCCCGAGTCGACGAACCGCTCGCGCGGGCGGCCGGCGTCCTCGCGGAACGGGAGCATCGGGTGGACGAGCGCGCCGACGCCGCTCTCCGGAGCGTACAGCGCGATCCCGAGACAGGAGCCGAGGCCGCTCGTCGCCAGCGTCCGGCCGGCGGCGACGGCGTAGTCGGCGACGGAGACCTTGAGACGGTCGCTACCGGCCCCGGGCTCGGGCTCGCCGGCCGGCCGCACGCGTCAGAACACCTCGTCCGGGTCGGCGTGGATCTCGTCGGCGCGGTCGACCAGCAGTTCCCCGAGCACCTCCCGCAGTTCGTCGCCGTCCGGCAGCGCGAAGATCTCGCACCGGAAGACGCCGTCGTCGTCGGTCTCGATGGTCGAGTCCAGCAGGAAGGCGTGGTCCTGGTCGCGGGCCATCCGGCCGACGACCGGGCTCATGATTGACGACCCCATGTCGGCGACGAACTGCGGCGGCGAGTGGTCGATCGATGTCTCCAGGACGTTCGCCCAGCCGTCGATGAAGCCGCTGGTCATGATGTTGCCGAGCTCCTCGATGGCGCTCTGCTCCATCTCTCCCCAGGCGCCGTCGGTCTCGGTCGGGACGAGAGCGTCGACGACCGACCGGGCGGAGGGGCGGTCGAAGAGGATGACGAGGTAGCCGCTCGGGCGGCCGTGGTACTCCAGGACGGTGCCGACGTACGGCTGGTCGCCGACCGCCGCCGGGATGTCGGCGATGGGGACGAAGCTCAGCCGGTTGACCTCCACGTCCGTCTCCAGGCCCGTCATCGAGGTGATGTTGCCGGCGGCCTTGGCGGCGCCCTGCTCGGTCATCTCGTTGAACACCTCCAGCTTCTCGAAGGCGACGGTGTCGTCGCTTTCGGCCTCGAGGGCGCTGGTCAGCGCCGCCCGCTCGGGGACGAAGCACATCCGGAAGTCGATGGCGTCGGAGACGGCCTCGACGCGGCTCCGGAAGACGAACACCTGCTCGTCGCCGGCCAGCGTCGACGTCGGCAGCACCTCCGCGCCGCTGCCCTCGACGTAGTCCGGCGGCGTGATGTCGATGCCGGCCTCCAGGTGCTCGGCCCAGCCGTCGATGAAGCCGCTGGTCATGATGTTGCCGACCTCCTTGACGGAGCTGCGCTCCATCTCGGGGTCGTCGCTCGGGACGAGCACGTCGGTGACCGCCGCCCGCGCCTCGGAATCGAACATCAGCACCGTCTCCCCGGAGAGCGCGCCGTCGAGCCCGATGTGGACGCCGGAGAACCGCCGGCCGACGAACTCGTACCGGAGGTCCGCCGGCGCCATCAGCGAGACGTTGGTCACCTCGACGTTGGTATCGATGCCGGTCAGCTCCGACAGCGACGCCGCCGCCGACCGGGCCCCGTCGCGGGCCAGCCGGTTGAACGTCTCCAGCGACTGGATGTCGACCTGCATCTCAGGTGGCGACGTTCTCGATCTCGTCGAGCACGCTCGGCTTCTGGAACGGCTTCGTGATGTAGCCGTCCGCGCCGGCCTGAATCGCGCTCTTCATCTTCTGCTCCTGTCCGACGCTGGTGCACATGATGACGTTCGCCCGGGGGTCGGTGTCGGTGATCTCGTCGGTCGCCTCGATCCCGTCCCGGATCGGCATCACGATGTCCATCATCACCACGTCCGGGTCCTCGGCCTCGTACAGCTCGATGGCCTCGACCCCGTTTTCGGCCTCCCCGACGATGCGGTACTCCTCCTCGAGGATCTCCCGGAGGAGGTTCCGCATGAAGTCGGAGTCGTCCGCGATGAGTACGTCCATCTCGTCGTCGGCTTTCGGCCGGGCGCAGTTCAACCTCCGTCGGCACTCACCGCTCGTAACGAGGCCGGAACGACCGACCGAAGAGTATTGTCCCTCCGGGGGCAACCCGGGGCATGCTCGAGGAGAGAGCCAAGCGGCTCGCGAAGTTCTGCCGGAGCCGGGTCGGCGAGAAGCTCCGCAGCGTCACCGTCTACCGGCCGGAGGGGACGACCCGCATCTACTCCGACGACGAGCTGCGGGAGCGGTACACCGAGGCCCAGCTGTCGGCGCTGGTGCAAAGCGCCATCGACCTCAACGCGACGCTACACCAGACCGACATCGAGGCGACGCCGCTCGGCCGCCCCCGGGCCGGCGTCTACTCCTTCGAGGAGGCGTTCGTCATCCAGTGGCCCTGGGACGAGACGACCGGCGTGGTCGCGACGTTCGACGCCGACGTGGGGTCGTCGCTGGCCGGCTTCCTCACCGAGTGCCGGGCCGTGCTCAACGAGGACCTGCCGGAGGGCGATTGATTGTCAGTCGCCGGCGGCCTCCTCGCGGATCGCCTCGACCATCTCGGCGATGGAGTCGTCCGGCGAGAGGTCGTGACCCTCCAGAAGCGACGCGAGGTCCGGCGTCTCCGTCGGCCGCGAGAGGTCGGCCTCCCGGAACAGGATGTCGACCACCTCGTCGGTCGGGGTGTCGTCGGCGACGTGGCGGGCGTACCACCGCACCAGTTGCTCGAAGGTCGCGACGACGTCGTTGGAGACGGTCCGGTGTCGGACCGGCTCGCCCTCGAACCGGGCGACGATGTCGACCCCGTACCCGGCGTCGTTCCTGGACAGCTCCTCGGACAGAAGCGACCGCGCGGCCTCGGGGCTGACGATACCGCCGGCCCCGGTGCTCGATGTGTCGGAGGCCGGCTCCGGCGCCGCGTCGGCCCCGTCGCCGGTCTCGGCGTCCGACGCATCGGCGCTCGACGCATCGACGCCCGACCGGTCGTCGGGGACCTCCGGCGCGCCGCCGCCGGCGGAGACGACGTAGCGACCCTCCTGGTCCAGCTCCGAGACGTACTCGCTGCTGGAGATGTCGAGTTCCTCCGGCGAGAGGACGCGGCCGCCCTCGGTGCTCGCGTCGCCGTCGGCCCGTCGGTCGTCGTCGGAGTGTTCGTCGGTCATGATCTGGGGGATGGCGGGCGAGTCGGTCGCTCCGCGGCACGACGACGACGCACCGGCCGGTGTGTGAGAGATGGTTGCACGGCAGTTACCGGGCGCACGGTACTGAATCTTGTCCTCGGCTCACCCCGCGAGGGCCGGCGACCGGCGCGGCGCGGGCGCGTCGCGGCCGACCGACGGGAGGCGGTCGGGGAGGTCACGACGCCCGGAACTCGACGGACTGCCGGACGCCGTTGACCGACACCGTCACGCGGTTGTCCGTCGTCGACAGCTGTCTGTCGAGGTTCACGACGATCTCGATGACCTCCGCCTGCTCCCACACCTCGGTGCTGGCGCCCGCCTCGGTGGTGGTGACGTCGATGTCCGCGACGAACCCGCCGTTGACCAGCACGTCGATACGGGTGGCGTTCTGCGAGAGCACCGTCGACCCGGTGTTGCGCACGTACAGCGTGATCGTCGAGGTGCCGTCGGTGTCGTTCTCCTGATAGAAGGCGTCGCCCTTGCCGTCGTTGATGATCACGAAGTCGGTGTCGATGTTCTCGCTTATCTCGTCGCCGGTGGTCTCGGCGGACTGCGTGATGTCGTCGACGGTCGTCACCAGCGTCCCGGCGACGCCGGCGGCGACGATGAGACTCGCGATGAACAGTATCAGCGTCGACACCGACACGCCGCTCATTATGTCACCCTCTCGACGTCGAGCACGACGTCGTCGATGCCGTTCTCGGCGACGACCTTCGCGCGGTTCAGTTCGGTCTCGTCGATGTCGTCGCGGCCGCTGACGTCCGTGACGGTGAACCGCAGCAGGTCGCCGACCAGCCACAGGTCCGTCGACTCTGTGACGCCGACGACCGTCCGGTCGGCGTCGGGCAGCAGCACGCCGTCGACCAGCAGGCTCGTGTCGCTGGCCGACAGCTCCGTGCTGCCGGTGTTGCGCGCCTCGACGGTCAGCGTGTCCGACGTCTCGTTGTAGGTGGCGTTCTCGATCTCCAGTTCGGTGTTGATCGTCGCGACGCCGCGGTCGATCTGCTCGCCCTGGGAGTCGGTGACGTCGGTGAAACTGCCGGCCAGCGACGGCACCGCCAGCCCGGCAGCGACGATGAAGCCGGCGAAGATGATCGCCGCCGAGCCGCTGACGCTAAAGCCCATTCTGTATTCTCTCTTGTCCCGACGACCGACTTGTACGTTCGCTGTTCCGTTGTCCGCTGCGTCCGAGTGTTTTAGACCGTCGTCACGGCGGAACGGTTCGAGTATGCTCCGTTCAAGCGCCGAATGGCACGGCGGCCTTTGATTCGGTGCCGACGCTCGTGTAGTACGACACGTCCATGCCACTAAAGCGAGGAGCCCGTTTCACCGCATGAAACAGGGACTGATGAGCGGATGGCCGATAGACAGACCACCGTCTCCTCGTCTTTTGAGAAGAAAGAACGGAAACCTCAGATGGCCGGTTACAGGCTCACCGAACTCTTGCTATCGTCGATCGGGTCCGGCGGATTGAGCACGACAGTAGTCCGTGACCCGTCCGCGGTCACGAAGACCAGCTCGACCTGGTTTCCAGCGTCTATTGAGGAGACGATTGAGTCCCCGTTGCCGTTAGTGAGGTCGATAGTCGCGAAATCCCCGTCATTTCGCAGCGGGTCAGTCCCGGCGGATACGTCGTTGTTGAGATCGGAGTCGACTCCGCTTGCGTCTCCGAATACCTCGAGCCTGACGTTCGATAGGTTTATCGAGTCCGACCCCGGGGCGAGCGACACGACGACCTCTATGCTGTCGACGCTACCGCTGCCGGTGGGTGACCCCGTCGCCTCGACTACTTGGAGTCCGTTTGCGACCTGGCTCGTACTCTCCTGACCGGTCGATTCTGCCTGTGACTGCAGGAAGCCGGCGGTGTTGATCAGCACGCCCGCCGCGATGGCCGCAACCAGGACCAGCGCGATGAACACGATGAGCGTGCCGATGCCCACCTGCCCGCGTTCCTCGTCGTTCAGTGTGTCGAACATTGTTACAGTTCCACCTTGTCGTTCGGGTCGAGCGGGTCGGGCACGTTGAGGACCGTCGTGGTCTGTGCCCCGTCAGAGGTCGTGATAACGACCTCGATTTCGTCGCCAGCGCTCACGCCGCCATCACCGGACAGGTCGACCGTGAGGGAGGCGAATTCGCCGGATTCCGTCAGCACTGTTCCGGTGTCGCCGCCGATTTCGCTCGCACTCCCGATTTCGCCGAGCTGGGCGCTCGTGTCGCCGAACGCCTCGAACCGCGCGCTACTCACGTTTACTGGGTCCGAGCCAGGGGCCAACTTGAGCACGATGGTGAACTGGTCCCCCGTGCTGGAACTTGAGTCGGTAGTGAGCGATTCGCTGACGACCTGCAGGCCGTTGGAGACCTGACTGGTACTCTCTTCGCCCGTTGCCTCTGCCTGCGACTGCAGGAAGCCGGCGGTGTTGATCAGCACGCCCGCCGCGATGGCCGCAACCAGGACCAGCGCGATGAACACGATGAGCGTCCCGATGCCCACCTGCCCGCGTTCCTCGTTTATGACACTCTCGACCATCGTCAGAGCTGGACCTGGTCCTTGTCCGTGTCGACCGGGTCGGGAGCGTTGAGCACGACCGTCGTCTGTGCGCCGCTCGCCGTCGTGATGGTCAGCTGGACCGTATCGCCCTCGAGCATCGAGAAGCTGAATTGGAACGTCTCGAAGTCACCGGACTCGGTGAGCACCGTCGACGGCAGACTCGTCACGGTGGCGTCGGCGTCTCCGCTCACGTCGATTCGCACAGCGCCAAGATCGACCGGGTCGGACCCCGGCGCCAGCGTGAGCGTAATCTGTGGGTTGGCGCCACCACTATCGAGGCTCGACGCACTCGCGTTCGCGCTGGTGACCTGCAGGCCGTTGGAGACCTGACTGGTACTCTCTTCGCCCGTTGCCTCTGCCTGCGACTGCAGGAAGCCGGCGGTGTTGATCAGCACGCCCGCCGCGATGGCCGCAACCAGGAC
>JAHENN010000017.1 GCA_018609665.1 Haloarculaceae archaeon
CCGCCGTCGACGAACCGAAGGCGGCGGCGTACGCCCTCGACAACCAGATCGAGCGCCCGGCGCTCGCGCGCTGGATGAACGACCTGGGCGACAAACACGACGTTCTGGAGGTGGAGATGACCGCCGAACGGCTCGACGGGATGACCGTCCGGGAGGTGAACGAGGAGATCCCGGGCGGCTGTCTCATCGCCGAGATCGGGGAGGAAGACGACGCCCACATCCCCGAGGCCGACGAGGTTATCGAGTACGGCGACGAGATAACGATTCTCGGCGAGACCGGCGCCGTCGAGACGGCCGTCAAGACGTTCCATCCCCACAACTGACCGCCGCGGGCCGTCCGGCCATGCACGGTCCGCCCGGCGAGTCTCAGTCGACCCGCCGGAGACATCCGTACGCCACCTCGATTGTGGCCATCTCGATGCGACCGCCGCGGCCGGTCGCCCTCGCCGACGACCCGGAATC
This sequence comes from Haloarculaceae archaeon, assembly GCA_018609665.1. GTDB lineage: Archaea > Halobacteriota > Halobacteria > Halobacteriales > Haloarculaceae > Natronomonas. The sequence goes on from JAHENN010000017.1 coordinate 463, forward strand.
GACCCGCGTCGAGCGCGTTCCTCGCGTACGGTGCGGCGCTGTACCGGAGGCGCCCGCCGTCCGCCGGACCGGGACGCCGACCGCGCAGGTCGGCCGGGATGTCGGTGGTTTATGTGACGAGCGACCCGTCTATCCGCGTATGCAGACCCACATCGTCCCGGTCGGGTTCGACTACGACCGGCTCATCGCGCCGCTGGTGCGCGAGCAGCTCGACGTCGACCGGGTCGTCCTGCTGGAGGGGGCGGTCGGCAGCGAGGCCAACGTCGAGTACTCCCGGAACCTCGCGGAGAAGCTCGAGCAGGACTACGGCAACCTGCTGGGCGCCGAGACCGAGCGGGTGGTCGTCGAGGACGTCTACGACTACGACGCCGCCTTCGAGCAGGCCTTCGAGCTCATCAACGCAGAGCTGGACGACGGCAGCGAGGTGTGGGTCAACGTCTCCGCGATGCCGCGGACGGTCTCCTTCGCCTTCGCCACCGCGGCCCACTCCATCATGGTCGAACGCGAGGGCGACCGCGAGCGCATCCACACCTACTACACGGTGCCGGAGAAGTACCTCGAGACGGAGCTGGCCGAGGAGCTGCGCCGCCAGGTCGACCTGCTGGCGGACGTCATCGACGGCGCCGAGACCGGCCAGGAGGGGCCCGTCGTGACGACCGACATGGACCGCCTGCGCGACCGGCTCGCGACCGCCCGGGACCTGCTCGAGGAGTTCGACGAGCGCGGCACGACCATCGGCGCCAAGGAGATCGACGGCTCCCACGTCGTCGAACTGCCGGTGGCGTCGTTCTCGAACGTCAAGCCGTTCGAGGAGGTCATTCTGTTCACCCTCGGCGAACACGGCGAGTTCGAGTCCGTCTCGGAGCTCGCACAGACGCTCGCCCGCGAGCTGGGCGAGGAGTACACCGACTCCTTCCGCTCGAAGGTCATCTACAACGTCGACCGGCTCGGCCCCGGCGGCAAGGGGTACATCGAACAGGAGGAACACGGCAAGTCCTACCGGACGCGGCTGTCCCGCATCGGCGAACTGTGGGTGCGCTCCCACGCCGACCAGTCGGAGCTGTAGGGGACCCGCGACGTGGCGCGCCTACCGCGTGACGACGCGGAACCTGACGGTGCCGACGCCCGGCAGGGGCACCTCCCGAACGTCGCGATAGCGGCCGGCAGCCGCCGACAGGCCGCGCCGAAGGAGTCGCAGGCCGACCCACGCGGCGGCGACGGCCGAGAGGGCGTACAGGGGGTAGCTGAGGGCGACGAAGAACCCCACCAGCAGGAGCGGAACTGCGAGGGCCGTCAGGAGCGGCGGGGTATCCGTGAGCGATATCGGCTCGGCGTTCGGGGTCGTATATATCATAGTCGGGTTGCTGTGGAGGCGTATCTGCGGCTCTGTTCCGTTCAACGTACGGTAGCCGCTCCGGGCGTAAATATCCTCATATTTCGAACACGAACCGAGAGACGTTACCACGGCTCTCGGCGCGAAAAGCGGTGCTTACGGCCTGAAAGCGTGTGCGAGGGATGCCGTGGTAACAGTTCTGTACGTGTATCGAACATTATAGTTAGGCGCCGACATCCGGGAGCGGGTCAGTCGCCCAGCGAGTCGGGACCCCGGCGCGAGCGCCGCTTCTCGAGGTGGGTGAGCATCGCGAGATAGACCGACCCGACGAGCAGGACGACCGCGCCGGCGCCGGCGACGCCGAGGGCGTCGGCGCCGAGGCCGACCGGCGCGTCGTCCCGCAGCGGAATGGTGGTGTGGTGGGGGTCGCCCAGCACCGGGACGAGGTAGTCGACGACGGCGTTGACGGTGTACCACAGCGTCGCGACGCCGACGGCCCGGGGTCGAAAGTCGCCGATGCGGTGCAGCAGGAACGCCTGCAGCACCATCGCGGCGTGGCTCCAGATGAGGAACTGCCGCATCGCGGGGTGAATCCCCGTCCCGGTGAAGGCCGGCCAGAACGCCAGGTGGACGTACACCGTCCAGCCGCCGAGGATGATGTTGCCGTAGAAGGCCAGGGCGGTGAGCCACTCCTGCTGGCGGTCCAGCTTCCAGGCGGCCAGCGCCAGCGCGATGAGCAGCGTCGCCATCGGACTGTCGGGGACGAAGGCCCACATTTCGACGGGCGTGCGGGCGAACTGGAACCGGTAGAACCAGAAGCCGAAGGCGGTGCCGGCGAGGTTGACGGCGACGACCAGCCACGCGAGGTTCAGCCCCAGGTTCTCCAGGGGCTCCGGCAGCGGCGCGACGTACCACGGCAGGTCCTCGCGGGGGACGTCCGACTCCAGCAGCGCCCGCCCCCGGTCGACGACCGCGCCGGCACGAGTCCGGATGCTCATGCCCGACACCAGCGGGGCGCCGGACAAAAACACCGGCGCCGCGCCGACAGCCGGAAACGGAGGGGGCGAACGGCACCCGTTAAGTACGTCCAACCCGTCCGTACGGGTATGAGCGAGACGGACGAAACTGACATCGAGGAACTCCACAGGGGGACCGAACTCGTCAAGCGCGGCTTCGCGAAGATGCAGAAGGGCGGCGTCATCATGGACGTCGTCTCCCGCGAGCAGGCCCGCATCGCCGAGGACGCCGGCGCGGTGGCGGTGATGCACCTTGAGTCGGTGCCGGCCGACATCCGCAAGCGGGGCGGCGTCGCCCGGATGGCCGATCCCGGCGGCCTCGAGGCGGTCATCGACGAGGTGTCCATCCCCGCGATGGGCAAGGCCCGCATCGGGCACCGCGCGGAGGCGCAGATACTCGAGGCGACCGGCGCCGACATGATCGACGAGTCGGAGGTGCTGACGGAGGCCGACGAGCGGTACCACATCGACAAACGGGAGTTCACCGCGCCGTTCGTCTGCGGCGCCCGCAACCTGCAGGAGGCGCTCCGCCGCATCGACGAGGGCGCGGCGATGATCCGCACGAAGGGCGAGGCCGGCACCGGCGACGTCAACCAGGCGGTCACCCACCAGCGGAACATCCAGCGCGCCATCCGGAAGCTCGACGGCATGAGCTACGAGGAGCGCGACGAGTGGGCCCGCGAGCACGAGGCGCCGCGACAGTTAGTTCACGAGACCGCCGAGCGGGGCCGGCTCCCGGTGGTCAACTTCGCCGCCGGCGGCATCGCGACGCCGGCCGACGCCGCGCTGATGATGCAGCTGGGCTGTGACGGCATCTTCGTCGGCTCCGGCATCTTCGGCGCCGAGGACCCCGAGGCGATGGGCACCGCCGTCGTCGAGGCCGTCAACAACTACGACGACCCCGAGCGGCTCCGCGACATCGCCAAGGGCATCGGCAAGGGCATGAAGGGCCGGGCCAACGAGGACATGGACGAGGACGAACAGCTGCAGACCCGCGGGGTCTGAGCCCCCCGGGCTACGGAACCGGCTCCTCAACGGCGTCGACCTCGATTCCCTCGTCGACGAACTCGACGAGTATCCGCTCGGTTTTCGCGCCGAACGTCTCGTAGTGGTCGCCGTCCGGGTCGATGGTGGTCCGGCTCGCGACCAGCCCCGCCTGTCGGAGCGTGTTGAGCCGGCGGTACACCGTCGTCCGCGAGTAACCCGTCGCCGCCGCCAGGGCCCTGGCGCTCATCGGCTCGGACCGCAGTTCGTGGAGACAGCGCCTGGCCTTGGCGTCCCCGAGGGCGTCCAGCACCGGCGCGTCGACCGCCGGCGGGTGGTCCGTCGCCAGCTCCTCGACGAGCGCCGTCAGCTCCGACTCCCCGACCGGCTTGACGGCGTACTCGTCGAAGCCCATCTCGACGATGTCGGCCTCCGGCTCGACGGCGGTCACCATCGCGACCGCACAGCCGAGTTCGCGCTCGCGGATGCGGTCCAGCACCTCTCCGCCCTGCATCTCCGGGAGTCGCCGGTCGAGCAGCGCCACGTCGACGGCCTCGTCGGCCGCCTCCAGCGCCGTCGCCCCCCTGTAGGCCGTGCGGGTCCGGTAGCCGGCCGACTCCAGCCACTCCGCGTAGAGGTCCGCGAGGCCGCGTTCGTCCTCGACGACCAGTACCGTCGCTCGTTTCCCCGACATCCGAACACCGTATGTTATTGGCCACCACGATATACCCCTTGTGCTTGGCTCACGTCGCGATGAACTCGCGGCCGCCTCAGTGGACGTACTCCGTGTCGATGCGGCGGCCGGTCTCGGTCATCGCGACGGCGGCCTCGCTGTACTGCAACATCTTCTGCATGTCGCCCTCGATGTCGAAGACGCCGGACATCATCCCGTCGATGGGGCCGACGTCGCCGCTGTTGAGCGCGCGCCAGTCGTCGTAGTCGCCGCGGTAGACGAAGCCGGCGTCGACGTCGTCGGGGTCGTCGACCTCGCGGGCCGCCGTGCACTCGCCGTCCTCGAGGCCGATGTAGAAGTAGCGGTCCTCGGGGAGGTCGTCGTCGGCCTGAATGTGGAAGAGGAAGTCGCCGTTGAAGCCGACGCCCCACCCCTCGCCGGCCTCGGCGTACTCCTCGTTGTCGTTCAGTTGCTCGCGCCACTCCTGAATCCACCTCTCGGACGGGAACGGTATTGCCATCGGAACGGTGTCACCCGTTGCCACAACGGCCGACCCGCTGTTAAACGATTCGCCCGCCAGCATAAAGCCCCGGCTACCGCCCCCACAACGCTTTATTAGATAGCACCGGGAGGGCAACGCAGAGAACAGTGACACACAGCGCAGACACGTTCCGACCGGCGACGGCGGGGGCGAAGACGGCGGCCGGCGCCGGAACAAGAGGTGCCGGCGGATGAGCGACGCCGACGTCGACGCCGCTCCCGTCGGTCGTGCGACGCTGCTGGCCTCGCTGGTCGCCGGCGTCGTCTCCGGGGGGGTCGTTTACGGGCTCCAGACGCTCTACCTGCGGTACCTCGGGGCGGCCGTCGCCAACGGCTCCCCGACCTACGGCCTGGCGGCCTGGGTCGGCATGACGGTCGTCCTCGGCGTCGTCTTCGCGGCCGTCGCCCGGTCCCGCGCCAGGGAGGGCCGCGGCACGACCGGCTACGGCCTGGCGTACGGCATCGTCCTGGCGGTGTTCGTGGGGCTGCTGGCGGTGCCGATCGCGGTCACCGCGAGCACACAGTGGGAGTTCCCCTACACGCAGGTCGGCGTCGGCGCGCTCGCCGGCTTTGCCCTGTACGGCCTCGTCCTGGGGTCGACGTTCGGCAAGCGGGTCAACCGCCGGCCGCTGCGCCCGGCCTTCCTGGTCGGCCGGACCCGGTCGACGGTGCTGGCCTCGCTGGTCGCCGGCGTCGTCGCCGCCGGCGTCATGGTCGCGGCGGCGCCGCACCACCTGGTGTACTTCGCGCTGCTGGTCGACGCCGGCGGGTCCGTGCCGGTCGGTGCCGCCGTCTTCGCCGCCGCGTCGGTGCTGCTCGGCGCCGGGTTCGCCTCGCTGCCCGCCCGGCGCGTCGAGCGGGACGACGGCGGAAGCGGGCTCAAGCTCGGCGCCGTCTACGGGGTCGTTCTCGCGGTCGTCGGCGGCGCGGTCGTCATCTCCCGGCTGCTCGGCGCGGCGACGGTGTACGCGCCGGCGCCGCCGACCGGCGGCGTCCTCGCCGGCTACCTGCTGTTCGGCGCGGTTCTCGGGGCCGGCTACGCCGCCGTCGAGGGCGAACACGCGCTGCCGGCGTTCATCCGCGGCCGCGCGGTGCCGGTGGTCGGCGGGACGCTCGTCGGCGGTGGCGCCGCGGCGGCGTACATCTTCCTCGTCAAGCCGCAGCCGCACTACTTCCTGGCGCTCAGCTACCTCGGCGTGCGGCCGTCCTGGCGGCTCGGGGTCGGCGTCTGGTTCGTGCTGGCGTTCCTGCTCGGCGTGGCGTTCGTCCCGCTCGGCGCCCGGGCCGTCGAGGCCCGCATCGGCCTCGGCCGGGGGGTCGTCGCCGGGACGACCTACGGGGCGGTCCTCGCCGGCGCGCTCGGCGTGTTCCTCGTGCCGACGCTGGTCCAGTCGCGGGGGTATCCCATCGACGCGCCGAGCACCCAGCCGACGGTGCTGGCCTACGTCGTCTTCGGGCTGGTCTTCGGCGGCGTCTACGCGGTCCTCCGCCGGGGACGGCTCGCCCGCGAGCGGCTGCCGACGTCGCCGGCCGTCGGCACGCGGGGCCAGCGGGCCGTCGTCTTCGGCTCGCTGTTCGGCGGCGCCGCCGGCGGGCTGGTCGCCCACCACACGGTCGGCGAGGTGGCGATGCTGTTCATGGGGGCGCTCGTCGGCAGCCCCGGCAGCGTCGGCACGGGATGGGCCGTCTGGCTCGGGCTCTCGGTGCTGCTCGGGATGGTGTTCGCCGTCGCCGTCGGCCCGCGGCTGGACGACTACAGCCGCTCGGTCGACGAGTTCGCCGAGCGCGAGGCCGACGTCGAGGAGACCGTCGGCGGCTACCTCGAGTCGGCCCCGGTGACCACGACGGCGACGATGGCGGGCTTCGTCTACGGCGTCGCCGTCGCCGCGGCCGTCGGTGCCATCGCCGTCCCCATCGCGGTCAACACCGTCTCGACGTACGGCATGCTCGTCCCCACCCTCCAGCCGTACTTCCTGCTCGCGTTCGTCGTCTACGGGCTCGTCATGGGGCTGAGCTACGGCGTGGTCCGGGAGTTCTGAGCCGCGCCGCGGTACGGTACGGTTTTCCGCCCGCGCCCCCGACCTGCGGGCATGCCAGCCGACCTCGCGGCGAAGACGGACCGCTACGAGTCGCTGCTCGCGGAGGCCATCGAGGCCGCCGAGATCGCACCGCCGGAGGGGACGCCGCTGTACGAGACGGCCGTCGACTACGAGGAGATGGCCCGCTCGTACCTCGAGGACGGCCGCCACTTCCGGGCGCAGGACGACCCCGTGAACGCGCTGGCCTCCTTCTCGTACGGCCACGGGTGGATGGACGCCGGCGCGCGGCTCGGCGCCTTCGAGGTGCCGACGGACGGCGACCTGTTCACCGTCTGACGCCGCCGAACCCCCCTCCTTTACGTCCGTCGGGAGAGTCGTTCCTGTCGATGGAGGCGGCCCTCTGGTACGTGCTCTCGGGGACGCGCGGCGGGGCGAACCGCGCCCGCATCCTGCGGACCCTCGACGAGCGCCCCCGGAACGCGAACCAGCTGGCCGAGGACCTCGACCTCGACTACAAGACGGTCCGCCACCATCTCGACGTGCTCGCGGACAACAACGTCGTCACCGAGGGCGGCGACGGCTACGGGAAGGTCTACCTCCCGAGCGAGGCGGCGCGGGCCCACTGGGAGACGGTCGAGGAGATACTCGACGAAGTGGAAGAGAACTCGGGGTAATTTGGGAAAGTACATAAGAGGATGAACGAGGAAGGTGTCACATAGTGTACGTGCGTATCGTCCAGGTCTTCGCCGTCCTGAACATCCTGCTGCTGGCCGGGCTGCTGTACGTCTGGGGGTCGAACTGGTGGCGACTCCGCTCGAAGCACACCCTCGGACTGGCGCTGTTCGGCGTCTTCCTGCTGCTGGAGAACGCCGCGGCGTCGTATCTGTTCATCATGGACCCGACGCTGTCGGCCTGGATCACGAACGAGAATCTCGTGCCGCCGTTCGCAC
>JAHENN010000018.1 GCA_018609665.1 Haloarculaceae archaeon
ACTCCGTCTCCGCGACCCGCCGCCGGGCCGCTTCCAGCGACGGCACCGGCTCGCCGAGCGCGGACAGCCGCTCGCGGGCCGTCTCCAGTTTTTCGTCGACGCTCGTCGTCACGTCCCGGGACCGCGCGGCCGCCGCCAGCGCCGCCCGCCGGTCGAGCGACAGCCCCGGCGCGACGACGGCGACGTGGTCGTAGAGGCTCACAGCTCCCGTCGCTTCAGCGCCGCCGGCGACGGGTGGTCGGTGCCGGCGGCGAACTTCGCGTACGGCACGTTCCGGTTCTCCCGCGTCTCGTAGGCCGCCGCGGCCTCCCGCACCGCCGCCGGTACGTCGCGGAACTCGTTGAACGGCGCCGTCCGCTCGACCTGCACGTCGTCGGGGTGTTTCTCCCGCAGCCGCAGCGCGAGGAAGGCCCCGTGCTCGGTCTCCGACAGCAGCGCCGCCCGCCCGAGCCGGCGCACGACCGTCTCCTCGTGGGTCCGGCAGACGTTCCGCAGCGAGGTCCGGGCGGCCTTCGAGTACGTCACGACGAGCAGCACACGCTCAGTTTCCGCGTTTTATCTGATAAAATTAACGCGCTACTCGACCCGCTCGACGGTCGGCGCCTCCGCGCCGGTCAGCTCCCGGACCCGGCGGCGGGCCTGCCCCTCGGAGGCGGCGAGGACGACCGTCCCGTCGTCGGCGCGGTACGGCGCCAGCTCGCCGTCGAACTCCGTGGCGAAGGTCCGCACCGTCGCCCGGACGCGGCGCTCGCAGGCCTCGAGGTCGGTCTCGCCGGTCTCCAGCTCCGCCAGCGCGGCCTCGATCTGCCGGAGGGCGGCGATGCGGTCCATCAGACCGTCCGCAGGTGGTCCGTCTGCGGCTCGTAGACGTCGCCCTTCTGCCGCAGCTTCTCGATCTCGTGTTCGGCCTTCGACCGCTCCATGCCCGCCTCCTCGGCGCGCTCGAGTACCTCCTCCCGTGGCGCCCCGTTGTCGTACTCCTCCTCGACCTCGCTGATGAGCGACTTGATGTTCTTGATGCGGTCCCGCTGGCTCTTCGACTGGCCCGTCTCGACGACGTCGGCGTCGAACTCGCCGGTCTCGGGGTCGACGCCGATGTCCTGCAGGCAGGAGCGGACGATCTCGATGACCTGCTCGGCGTCCTTCGCTTCGACGGTGTCCGACAGCCGCATCCGCGCCGACGCCTCCGACAGCCGCACCAGCGCCTCCAGCTTCCGGGCCGTCACCGGCACCGGCGCGTCCTCGCCCTGTCCCTCCGCCCGCAGGTCGACGTAGAACTCGCGGATCTCCTTCTTCGCCTCCTCGGTCATCGTCGGATAGCAGTTCCGCTTGGCGTGGGCGATGTACTTCCGCAGCAGTTCCGGCTCGATGTCCGGCTCGACCTCCTCGGTGACGTTGTCGACCTCCTCCTGGGTGACGTTCGACGTCGCCGTGTTCTCCCGGTGGGTGTGCAACTCGCCCGCGTAGTTCGTGTTGATGATGTGCTCCGCGAGGTTGGCGTCCTCCTCCTCGTCCGGCTCGTCGGTGACGGTGAAGATGAGGTCGAACCGCGAGATGAGCGCCGGCTCCAGGTCGATCTGCTCGCCGATGGGCTCGTACTGGTCGAACCGGCCGTACTTCGGGTTCGCCGCCCCCAGCAGCGAGCACCTCGACTTGAGGGTGGCGTTAATTCCTGCCTTGCTGACACTTATGCTTTGTTGCTCTAGCGCCTCGTGCATCGCCGACCGGTCCTCGGAGTTGTGGACGACCATTCCGTTGGCGACGAAGTTGTGCGTCCCCTCAACGGTCAGGTCGTACACGCGGGGCTCCTGCCGGTGTTCGATCTCGTCGAGGAGTTCGCGCACGCGGGAACGCGTCTCGGAGACCCGGGACTCGACGGCCCGTCGGACCTCCTCGAACCGGTCCGTCTCGACGGCGCCGCTGAACCAGCGGGAGACGGTCGACCCGGCTACTCCGAGGTCCGACGCGACCCGGTTCAGCGGGACGTCGTGGCGGTCCATTGCCTGACGGAGCTCGGTCCAGGTCCCGGGGTCGGGGTCGGGTGTCCGTTCGATGAACCGTCTGGCCTCCCGTTCTGACGCCTCCGGCTCACAGTCGAGGATATCCGCGAGTTCCTGCCGGAGTATCGGAACCCTGTCGTCACCCTCGGACGCAGAGACCGACCTGACGTCGCTGACCCGTCGCCACCTGACGTCGCCGCGCACGAGGGCAGCGAGCGGACCGAGGTCCGTCCCCGCGACGTCACCGACCAGGTCGCCGAGTCGCCCCCGGATGGTCTCCCGAAGTTCCGCCTCGCTACCCCATCTCCGCGATATCTCCTGTTGACTGTACGCCGTGCCCTCGGCGAGTTCGCGCTGACTGACGTGGTAGCGGTCCTTCACCCGACCGAGCGTCGCCCAGTCACACTCGCTGCTCAGGGTCTCTTCGTCCGCTCTGGCGGCATCCACCCGGTCCTCGAAGGCGTCGAGCACCGTCCGGGCACGGTGGAGCGAAACGTTCGCGTCACCGCTCTCGAAGTCGCAGTACGTCGAACCGTCCAGACCACACTCGGACTGGTGGAGACGGAGCGAACTGCGCAACTCCGCCAGGAGGTCGCCGGACTCCGGGAGGACGTCGAGTATCGCCCTGTCTCCACCGACGGCCGCACAGACCTCCTCGAGCGCCCGCTGCTTTCGGTCCGAGGTGAATCCGACGTATCGGTTGTAGGCCCGAAGCGAATCCGCCGAGGTGATGGCGAGAACGTACAGGTCGCGCCTGTCCGTCCGGTTCCGGGACCGAACCTGACAGGAGATCCCGAACTCCAGCAGGAGGCTCTTGACTCCCCGGAGGAGTTCCCGGCTCGAAGAGTAGATACGAACGTTTCCGGTCGCCGTATCGACGTTCCCCTCGCTGTCCGCCACGGCCCGGACGAACGCGGCCTTCGTCTTCCTGCCACCTTCCGATACCCGTCCAGGGAACGCCTTCCCGTCGTACGTCTCGAGGTTCATCCCGGCGTCGAGAACGCTATCCGCGTACTCCCGACCGTGCAGCCGAACGGTTCCGACGCCGTCGTCCCGCTGTTCGCTGGGATGGCGAACCGGTTCCGCGTCGAAGGCGTCCCGACAGGCCCGCTCGAAGCCCTCGAGCAGTTCCTCCTCCTCGTTCGTAAATCGGATCCCGTAACTTCCCTGTTCGCGGTCGTAGTACACGTTCCCGTCGCCGGACAGGTATCCCAGGACGGCACCGAACGCCGGCGACGGGTCGGCCACCGGAACGTCCGACCGTGCGACCGTCGAGACGGTCTCGCCGCCGTCGGTGACCGACGGCGGGAGTTCCTCCGGGACGTACACCCAGTCACCCGGGTCCAGTTCGGCGGCCCGTCGCTCGACCCGTTTGCCGTCCTCGAACACGAAGAACGGGTGGTCGTCCGTGGCGGTGACCGACTCACCGGATTCGAGCGACACCTCGCTCAGTTCCGGAGGCGCGTCGTACTCGTGGACGGCGGAGACCGACCGCCGGACGAGACGGTTGTTCTCGGTCATCGTCCAGACTGCCAGGTCGAGGTCTCGAATCGTCCGCCCGTTCGAGCGTTCCTCGACGGTCCCCGTCTCCGCGGCAGACCTGGCGATATCACCGATCCGGCTGACTCGACCGTCGGCCAGGTGCACCAACGTGTCGCCGGTGACACAGCGCATCTTGTCCAGCTCGTCCACTGCCGCGATTCCCTGGTCGGCCAGCACGAGCGCGCCGGCCTCCAGCGTCCACTGCTGGCCGTCGCCGAAGTCGTCCCGGACGGCCGCCGCGGTCAGCCCCGCGCTGGAGGAGCCCTTCCCCGAGGTGTACACCGACCGCGGGGCGACGTTGCGGATGTACTGGAGCATGGCCGAGTTGTGGGAGACGACGCCGTTGGAGACGTAGCTGTGCGTGTCGGGCACCTCGAGGTCGTACACCCAGTCGTACTCGGGGACGACGGTCTCGATGGTCTCGATCCGGCTCCAGCGGACGTCGTTCTCCGTCAGCTCCCGCAGCGACTCGACCCGGTCCTCGACGGCGAGTCCCTGCTCGATTCTGTCGAGGACGGCCACCCTTGCGGCGGCAGTTCGGCCGCCGTCGGGTGCCACCTCGTTCCGTTCGTAGTAACTGACGGCGGTCTGCTCGACGCCCATCCGCTCTGCCAGCTCGCGCTGGGACAGGTTCAGCTCCTCCCGGACGGCCTCGACGTCGGCCCAGCTCCCGGCCTCGATACGGGCTTTCGCCTCGTGGAGCCACTCCAGCCGCTCCTCGAACCCGGCGACGACCCGACGGAGACTCGACCGACTCGGGTTCCGGTCGCCGCGTTTGTAGTGCTGGTACGTCGCTCGGGGGATGCCGCAGTCGGACTGCGAGAGAGCGAGCGCCCGTCGGACGGCCTCGAGTTCGTCGCCGATTCCCGGTATCACGTCGACGTTCGTGTTGGCCTCGACCCCGTCGACCTCGAGAGCCTCGTCGCCGTCCGTCGGCAACCGCCGCGGGAGCGCGACGAACTCGCCCTCGGCGAGGTCGTCGGCGTCGACCGGGGCGATGCGGCCGTCGTTCTGCACGAACAGCGGATGCGACGGCGTCACCTCGAGTTCCTTTCCGCAGGCCGTTCTGATCCGATACATCCGGTCCGGCGCCTCCCGCTTCCAGACCTTCGTCGCACGCCGGCGTTCGAGCTGCCCGTCGGCGGCCATCGAGACGAGCGGGATATCGACCTCGTCGTAAACGCCGTCCGCTACCGGGGTCGGGTCGTCGAGGCGGGACTCGACGAGCGGCCCGATCTGTCGTTCCCGACCGTCGGCCAGCGTCACCCTGGTGTCGCCTTTCAGACACTTCCCCGTCCCCGGATCCCCGATCAGGAGCATGTGCAGGTCGCCGCGGATGCGGGAGCCGTCGGGGAGGTGTTTCGTCACGCCGGAGAACAGCTGCAGCATCATCGCCAGCTTCTCCTGCTCGTAGCCGTAGATGGACGGCGCGATGGAGTTGACCATCTGCTCGTAGATGTCGCCGGCGTTCGACAGCTCGATGATCTCCTTTTTGTCCTCGTCGGTGATGTCCATGTCCTCGAACTGCTCGTCCTCGATGTCGACGGTGATGCCGTCCATGTAGACGTCGAAGACGGGCGATTTGTCCTGGTCGGAGCCCTGCTGGTCGAGGTGCAGCACCCCGGTGACGCGGACGTGGTCGCCGGCGGTCACCTGGCCGGTGATGTCGTCGTCGATGTGGACGTCGATGCTCTGTGGGGTCTCGCCGCCCCGCAGCCCCTCGGGGGACTCCTGGACGCGGAGCTTCTGGGCGTCGACGAACTCCGACTGGTCGAAGTTGATCTCGAAGGGGCCCTGCCGTTCACAGCCCTGACACTCGTGGGGTTCGTAGAACTCTCCCGACGTCTGCGGGATGCGGGTGAGCGTGCCGCAGCGCTGGCACTCGAAGGCCGCCTCCGTCACCTTCGGGCGGACGTCGGTTGCCTTCCGGACGATGCCAGTGACGGCGATGAGCTGCCCGCGGTGGCGCGCGCGGATGTCGCGGATGTCGGTCGTCTCCTGGAGGTTCTCGACGCGGACGTGCGCCTGGCCGAGCTTCACGTCGACCGGGAGGTCGTACAGCCGCAGCGCCTCCTCGGCGTAGTCGCGCATCTGGTCCGGCTGGGCGAGAAAGTCGTCGGCTATGTCCGGGTCGAACCGGTAGAGGTCGTTCCAGTCGACGTACAGCGACCGCTTCTCGTTGGGATACTTCTGTGCGAGCTCGCCGATCTCGTTGCGGTAGTAATCGCGGTAGAACTGCTCGAACCTGTCGATGACCTCGGTGTCCTCCGCGCGCGCCATGCAAGTACGACCCCTTGTCGGGCCACCGACTAAGAACCTTGGCACCCGGAGTGAAACTGTCTCGATTCGCCGACCGCGGGGCTCTTGTGGCGCGGTACCGTACGTGACGTCGATGGAAACGCGACGCTCCAGAATCGTCTGCGAGACGCTCCGTGCGAGGGGCTACGAGATGGAACGGACCGACCACCGCGTGGTGGCGGTTCCGGCGGAGGAAACCGACCGCGTCGGGATTCCGGGCGAACTCCGTGTCGTCCCGGCCCGAGCCGAGCCGGTAGCGGTCGTGGGGGCCGTCGCCGACGCCGCCGCCAACGACCGGACCGTCCTCTTCGCGGCACACCCCGTCGACGCGGCGACGATCCGCGACGTGCTGACCGACCCGCCGGGGCTGGCCGCCGCGACCGACGACGGCCGGACGTTCTACGACACCCCGGACCGGCTCCGTGCCGGCGACGCCGGCTTCGCCTGCTGTCGGGCCGCCGAGCCGCCGGTCTGGCGGGAGCGGCCGGCGGACGGCGTCACCGGCGAGGGCCGACGGTTCGTCCTCCGGGCCGACGGCGAGACGGTGACGGCCTTCGACTCCGTCGCCGCCCTCGCCTGCCCGGACGAGTCGGCCTTCGGCTACGCCTACCGCCGGGACGACGACGGCCGGTTCCGGGTCGAGAACCTCG
>JAHENN010000019.1 GCA_018609665.1 Haloarculaceae archaeon
TCGACGGCCGACGGATAATCGGGCGCCGCGAGGGCATCACCTACGAAGGGCTGACCTGGTAGCCGCGGCCGGAGCCGAAGCGCTCATTTTGCGGCCGCCACCAGCCCGTCGCATGCGCGAGTTCGTCGTCGTCGGCCACGAGGCGCCGACGACAGCGGAGTTCTCGCTGGACGACCTGCCCGGCGCCGGCCGGCTGGACGTGCTCTGCCGGTGTGTCACCGCCGCGTTCCGCCTCTCCCACGACTTCCGGGCGGACGTCCGGGTCCGGCTCGTCCTCGAGGAGGAGTACGTCGTCCGGTTCGAGGGGTCGGAACTGCGGCACCTCCGCCCGGACGAGCGGTCGGCCGGGTCGCTGATCCGCGGCGCCCTCGAGGCCCGGGACGGCGCGGTCGGGGCGATGGAGGCCACCGCCTCGCCGGGCGTCCACATCGGGGCCGGCGACCTCGGGACGGCCGTCGAGGCCGCCGCCGAAACGGGACCGGTCGTCGAGCTACACGCCGACGGCGCCCCGATCGTCGACCTCGAGCCGCCCGAGAACGTCGCCTTCGTCCTCTCGGACCACCGCGACTTCACCGACCCCGAGGCAGACCTGCTCGAACGCGTGGCCGACGAGCGCCGCTCGCTGGGTCCGGCGCCGATGCACGCCGACGACGCCGTCACGGTCGCGCACAACTACCTCGATACCGGCGGCTTCGAGCGCTACTGACGCGCCCGGAGCATGCCGGGGATTTATATGAGTGCAGACGATGGCCTGGCGTATGGCCCTCGAAATAGCCGATGCCGTCGGCGACGGCGTTCGCCGGGCGGTCTCGTACAGCGGCGGCGTACTGATGCTACTGACCTTCGGCTACCAGCTCCTGTCCACCGGTGCGACGAACACGATCGTCACCTCGCTCCTCTCGGGGACGGCCCCCGGAGCGGCCGCTCCCGCGTTCACGCTACCGGTCTCGCTGGCCGGCGCGGGCGTTCTCGCGGTCGCCGGGCTCGTCGGCGGCGTCGTCCTGTTCGTCGTCTCGGCGCGGGCGCTGGCCCGGTCGCAGTCGGAGCTGGACTCGCTGCCGTCGATGCTGTTCACCCGCCGTATCGGCCGGGCGACGCTGTCGGCCGTCGGCGCCAACCTCGTCGTCGGGGCGGCGGTCCTCGTCGGGTTCGTCTTCCTCGTGGTGCCGGGCGTCTTCCTGGCGCTCAGCTTCCTGTTCGTCGTCTTCGCGATCGGCGTCGAGGACGAACGCGCCGTCGACGCCATGCGGCGCAGCTGGACGCTGGCCAGCGGCGACCGCTGGCCGCTGCTGGCGGTGCTCGTCGTCGTCGCCGTCGTCACGAGCGTCGGCAGCGGCCTCGGCGGCGCGCTGTCGACGGTCGACCCCGTCGCCGGCCAGGTCGCGAGCCTGGCGCTGTCGTCGGTCCTCACGGTCGTCGGCTACGGCATCCTCGCGGACGCCTACCGCCAGCTCGACGAGACGAAGCCGGCGGGCCCGAACCGCGGCGCCGCCGGCACGGGTACCGCCGACGGCGAGGGCGACCCGCTGGCCTGACCCCCGCGTATCACAACGCTTAAAATCGGCGCCGGCGTCCTTTCATGTGCGGGCCGGTGGGGTAGCTTGGTATCCTTCGGCCTTCGGGTGGCCGTAACCACGATTCAAATTCGTGCCGGCCCACTTCTCCCGCACTCGACACCGACGAGCAGTGCATACGCTCTGCAGCCTCGAGCACCGAACACACAGTGCGGTCCGGCGCTCATACTCCTGGCTGTAACTGTTTGAAATATCCGCGACCCCGCGAACGGTGCGCAAGAACGCCCCGGCGGCGTCGGCGTCGGCGCCGTCGAACGTCCGACCGTGCTTGCGACGGGCGCCGGTGCTGTCGCGCTCCTTGTACCCTCGCCGTCGGCACTCAATACGGGAGCGCTCGGCGTCGAGTTCGCACTCGGCGGCCTGTCCTACAGCAGGTATCTCGACAACCAGTACGACAATTTCAATAGACCGGAACCCCCCTTAATCGAACGTGCCGGGACCAGAGCCGCCGGACGACTACGAGTTCGACGTCTCCAAGGAAAAGTTCTACGCGGAACTCGAGGACCTTCACCCCGCACTCAGGGCCGAGGCCGAGGCCGTGCGGCGGGGGGCGAACTACGGCAACCCGGACGCTCCCGGGATCGGCGAGGTCCGCGTCGGCGACGCGGTGAACGCACGCGACAGCGTCGGCGTGGTTGTCGCCGCCCTTGAGACGGACCGCGACGCCGACGACCCGCTCGGGCCCGTCGAGGCGTCCCCCGAGACGCCAGCGTACGTTGTCGTACTCAAAGACCCCGACATCCCGCTCGACACCTACCGCAGAGCCGACCTCACGCCGAGTCGTCTTCTGCCCGACTTCGTCGACCCGCTCGCGCTCGCCGGCGAGGAGGAACTCTCCGCGATGGCGACCGGTGAGGTCGACGTCCCACCCTCGTGGGAGGCGTCTGCGGTCTCCGTGCCGGCGCTCGCCCTCCGGGCGCTTGCCGACACCGGGGTGACGCCGGACGCCTGCCGTCGGGCCGCCGACGAACGCGGTCTCGACGGTGCAGTGTTCCGTGACCGATTGTTCGCGCTTCTCGGCGCCTCTCCCGCCGAGTTGCGGGCACTCCCCCCCGCCGAAGAATAACCCCCCCGGAGAGTCGACCGGCGGTGACCTTCACAACGTCCTCGAACCGGGCCGTCTCCCAGCCGGCCCACTTCCCACATGCGTTCTCCGCGACGTCCCCCGGACGGCGCAGGCTTTTGCCCCCGCGGCCGGTAGCAGGTCCGTGCGCGTTCACGGCCACGAGGTCCGGGGCGTCGACGTCGACGGCGAAACCCGGTGTGCCCACTACGGGACCGACCGGGACGTCGTCGCGCTGCGGTTCGGCTGCTGTGGGACGTACTACCCCTGCTTCCGGTGTCACGCGGCGGTCGCCGACCACGCGGCCGAGCGGTGGCCGGCCGACCGCCGCGACGAGCCGGCGGCGCTGTGTGGCGTCTGCGGCGCCGAACTGACCGTCGACCGGTACGTCGCCGTCGACGCCTGCCCCGACTGCGGGGCGGCGTTCAACCCCGGCTGTGCCGACCACTACGACCGCTACTTCGAGCCGGCGGCCGCGGGCGAGGACGGGGGCGAGAACTGACCGAACCGGGGGGTTTTCACCGTCGGCGCCGACCGTCGGCACATGGACGCGGACGAAGGCGGCGACGAGTCGGACCTCGCCTGGGAGACGCTCGACAGCGAGACGGAGTACACCTGCCCCGGCTTCGACGTCGTGCGCGACGACGTCGCGTTCCCGGACGGCGAGCGGGGGTCGTTCCACTACGTCACCGAGCCGCCGTCGGTCGTCGTCCTGCCCTTCACGGCCGACGGCGACGTCGTCGTCATCGAGGAGTGGCGCCAGCCGGTCGACCGGGTCAACTACGGGCTGCCGGCCGGCGGTCTCGAGGGCGACGACGCGGACCTGTCGGCGGCCGCCCGCCGGGAGCTGCGCGAGGAGACCGGCTACGAGGCCGGCGCCGTCGAGCAGATCGCGACCTACGAGCCGAGCAACGGGCTCTTCGACTCGACGTTCCACTACGTCGTCGCCCACGGCTGCGAGCCGACGGCCGCACAGGAGCTGGACGACAACGAGTCGATCCGCGTCGGGACGACGACGTTCACCGACCTCGAAGAGCGGGCCGCGGCCGGCGACCTCCGGGACGGCCGGTCGGCGCTCGGTATCCTCCAGTACGCGGCACAGACCGATGCGTAGCGCTCGCGGAGAACGGGCCCGGGTCAACGCGGACGTTCCGATTGGCCGTCGTCTTCCGTTCCGCGCTACTCGTCGACGGTGACGCCCTCGACGGCGACCTCCTCGCGGGGCCGGTCGTCGCCGTCGGTCGACACCGCACCGATCTCCTCGACGACGTCCATGCCGTCGACGACCTCGCCGAAGACCGCGTGGCGGCCGTCGAGGTGCGACTGGGCGTCCAGGGTGATGAAGAACTGGCTGCCGTTCGTGTCGGGGCCGGAGTTGGCCATCGACAGCACTCCCGGGCCGTCGTGGCCGAGGTCGTCGTGGAACTCGTCGTCGAACTCGTAGCCGGGGCCGCCGCGGCCGGTGCCGGTCGGGTCGCCGCCCTGGATCATGAACCCCTCGATGACGCGGTGGAACTCGACGCCCTCGTACAGCGAGTCGCCGCGCACCTCGCCGGTCTCGGGGTCCTCCCAGGTGTTGGTGTCCGGCGCCGGGTCGGCGTCGGCGGCGGGGTCGTGGCGGGCCAGCCCCAGGAAGTTCTCGACGGTGCGGGGCGCCCGCTCGGCGAACAGTTCCGCGGTGATGTCGCCGTGGGTCGTCTCCAGCGTGATGGTCGGGTTGTCGCTCATGTTCGAACGGTCGCGCGGACGCCGCAAAAGGCTGCCGACCCGGGGCGACGACCGCGTACGGGCCGGTCGCCGCCACGTCGGGGGTAACGGCGTCGACATGGAGCGACGCAGTTTCCTGCGAGGCCGCGGCGACGCCGCGGGACCGGCGGCCGGAAGCGGCGTGACCGCCACCGAGCGCCTCAGGGTCGACGCTGGCAGCGCTTCAGGGTCGACGCTGGCACCGGATGAGAACACAAGTGCCGACGGCCGACCGCCCTCAGAACGACCGCAGGGCCTCGAGTCGCTCGGCGGCCGCGCCGCCGTCCAGCGCCTCGCGGGACCGCTCGAGGCCGCCGCGGATGTCGTCGGCGTCGCCGGCGGCGTAGATCCGGAGCGCGGCGTTGACCGCGACGGCGTCGGCGAAGGCGTCCTCGCGGTCGCCCTCGAGGACGGCCTCGGTGATCGCGGCGGAGTCGCCCGCCACGTCGTCGACGTGCAGGTCCTCGCTCTCGAAGTCCATGCCGTACTCCGGCGTCTCGACGTCGAAGTCGTGCATCTCCTCGCCCGCCGACCAGACGGCAACCTTCGTCGACCCCGGCCGGACGTCGTCGTACCCCTCCATGCCCTGGAACATGACGACCCGGTCGACGTCGGCCGTCTCGCTTTCCTGGAAGGTGTCGATGATGCGCTTGGCGTAGGGCAGGTGGTAGAACGACCCCAGGTGCGTCGAGGCCTCGGCGGGGTTGGCCAGCGTCTCGATGGTGTTGACGAAGGTCCGGACGCCCATCCGGTCGCGGCGGTCGTGCAGGTCCTCGACGCCGGGCGCGAAGTTGGGCCGGTAGTAGAAGCCGAAGCCGACCTCGTCGGTCATCGCGGCGGATTCGGCGGGCGCGAGGTCGGTCCGGACGCCGAGTTCGTCGAGGACGTGCTTGTATGCGTCCTGCTTCTGCGTGGGGACGCGGTCGCCGGAGTGGGCGACGACGGGCGTGCCGGCGGCCGCGGCGACGAGGCCGGCGGCGACGCCGAAGACCGCGCTGCGGCCCTTGCCGTCGTAGTTGGCGCCGCAGTCGACGGGGTCGCAGTCCGGCGCCGCCGTCTCGACGCCCTCGTCCATCATGTCGATGAAGGCCGCCAGTTCCTCGGGCGTGTTGCGCTTCCAGCGGTTGGCCAGCCAGAACGCCCCCAGCGTCGTCGGGTCCGGCTCGCCGTCGAGCACCCGGCGGAACGCCTCGGCGGCCTGCGCGCGGGTCATGTCGTCGGCGGACTTGTGTCCGGAGCCGACGACCTCCGTCATCAGCCGCTTCAGCGGCCAGTCGCCGTACTTCTCGGTCGCTCGTGCCATACCGTTGGTTGGGGCCACCGCGTCAAAAACGTCCCTCTTTCGGCGACCCGGGGTCGCCGCTCAGTCGCCCCGCCGACGCGCCGCCAGCGCCGCGACGAGAGCGAGGACGGCCGACGCCGCGCCGACCCCCGGTTGCGGTGTGGGCTCCCGGTCGGCGGACGGCGTGGACGGTGGTGGCGAGGCAGTGGACGACGACCGGCGTTCCCGCGGCAGCGGCGACACAGCCCGCAGCGACCCCGA